>JAPLSF010000195.1 GCA_026398785.1 Pseudomonadota bacterium
TGGACCGAGCGCAAACGTCCCGAGGTGCAGGAGGCCTTGATCGGCGTGCTGTTCGTGCTCGCGTCGACCGCGCAGATCCTGCTGCTCGCCAACAACCCGCACGGCGGCGAGGAACTCAAGGACCTGCTGGCCGGGCAGATCCTCTGGGTCTCGACCGACCAGCTGGTGCGCGCCGCGGTGCTGACCTTGGTGTTCCTGGTCGTCTGGTTCCGCTGGCGCGAGCGCATCGGGACTATCGGCTTCTACGTGCTGTTCGCGTTGATGGTCACCATGTCCGTGCAGCTCGTGGGCGTCTACCTCGTGTTCACTACCCTGATCGTGCCTGCGCTGGCGACGTATCGTCATGCGCGCAACCGGCAGCTGCTGCTGGGGTATGCAGTCGCGTTTGCGAGTTACATCGTGGGTCTTGCCGTCTCGCTGTTTACGGACCTGCCGTCGAGTCCAGTGATCGTCTGGGCGATGGCGGTGCTCGGCATCCTGTTGCACCTGACGGCTCGCGGCAACGGCGAACAACTGCGCGACGGGGGACACTGAGGCGACGTCGGCCGCTCGCTGCCGGCATTGTCATCGACGCTGTCACCACGCGGGGATGGTAGCCCGGCTTCGTGGAACCGCTGTCAACGAACCGCGCCTTGGCGCGTTGTGAGGGATGTACGCAGTTTATTCCTTTCACGCAACAAGGATACGGACATGACTTATGTGAACTCGGCCGGAGTGGCTGGCATCGTCAGCCTGGCGGCGACGCTGTTCCTGGCGGGCGCAGTGACGACCACGGCGCAGGCCGGCAATGGCGGCCGCCAGAAAGTGCAGGCGGGGCAGGGCGCCGGCGGCAACTGGTCGCGCTCGTCGACGGTGCAGCGCACGCCCAGCGGGCACACGCGCCAGGACCAGTGGCAGAACCAGGACGGCAAGTCGGCCTCGCGCCACGTCGAGGTCAGCAACGACGCAGCGTCAGGCACGCGCAATCGCAACGCCGTCTGGACCGGGCCCGAGGGCAAGAAAACGACGGTCGACACGGTGACTCAGCGTACTGAGTCCGGCTACACGCGCGACACGACTGCGACGCGTGACGACGGCACGACGGCCACGCGCAACACCACCGTGGTCAACGATCGTGCAGCGGGCACGCGTGCGGTGGATTCGACGGCGACGGGGTTCAACGGCCGCACCACCACGTATTCGAGCGATGCGCGGCGCACTGACGACGGTTACGTGCGTGACGTCACTCGCACGCTGCCCGAGGGCCAGGTGAACCAGCGCAGCATCGATGTCTCGTGCGATCCGGCGGCGCAGAGCTGCACCAGGACGGTGACGGGCGGGAACGGCGACTGATCGAACTCAGTTGTGCAACGACGAGGGCCCGGAGCGCGAGCTGCGGGCCCTTCTTCGTGTCAGTCGCCGGTGTTCAATTGCCGCGCGGCTTGCGCAATGCGTAGTACGAGCCCACGACGATCGCAAGCGTCAGCAGGCTGAAGTAGAACTGGCTCGCAAGCTCGGGCGTTGCCGCCATCGCGATCAGCACCGCGACCATTGCGCCGATCGTCACGTAGCTGAGCCAGGGGAATAGCCAGACGCGCACGGCCTTGGTTTCGGTTTCCGGATGCCGGCGGCGCAACCGGATGTGTGCGAAGGCGGTCATCAGATACACGAACAGGATCACCGTGCCCGTGGTGCTGATCAGGAAGGCGAAGACCCGGTTTGGCGAGACGATCGCGATGACGACGCCGATCACGCCGACCAGCGAGCCCAGCAGGATCGAGCGCGCCGGCACGCGGTGCGAATTCACCTCGGCCAGCCAGCGCGGCGCGTCGCCGCGGTCGGCCATTACGTGCAGCACGCGCGAGCAGACGTACACGGCGGAATTGAGGCACGAGAGCACGGCCGTCAGGATGATGAAACTCATCACCGCGCTGCCCCACTTGAACCCCATGACGTTCAGCGCCAGCGTGAACGGCGACTCGCCCGGCTTGACCGTCGGCCAAGCGACGACGCAGACGATCAGCCCCAGCGATACGACGTAGAACAGCAGGATGCGCCACGTGATCGTGGTGGCCATGCGCACCACGGCTTTCTCCGGTTCCTTCGATTCGGCCGCTGCGACGGTCGTGATCTCGGCGCCCACGAGCGAGAAAAACACCGTCGTCACCGTAGCCACCACTGGCACCCAGCCCTTGGGGGCGAAACCGCCATGGTCCGTCAGGTTCGCGAACGTCGCGCCGTCAGGTGAAGTGAGGCCGAAGGCGAAAGCGGCCGCGATAAGAATGAAGGCGATGATCGCCGCCACCTTGATCGACGAGAACCAGAACTCGAACTCGCCGTAAGACCGCGCCGACAGCAGGTTGACCGCCGTCATCACGGCCATGAGCGCCAGGCCGAGCTGCCACATCGGCAGGGCGATCCACTGTTGCAGGATCTGCGCGCCCGCGATCGCTTCGATCGGCACCACGACGATCCAGAAGTACCAGTAGAGCCACCCCGCAATGAAGCCGGCGGCGTCGCCGAGTCCCGCGCGCGAAAACTCGGTGAAGGTCCGCACGCCCGGATGCGTGATGGCCATCTCGCCGAGCATGCGCATCACGATGAAGACGATCGTCCCGGCCAGGATGTACGACAGCAGGGCCGCGGGGCCGGCCGCTGCGATGGCGGC
This sequence comes from Pseudomonadota bacterium, assembly GCA_026398785.1. GTDB lineage: Bacteria > Pseudomonadota > Gammaproteobacteria > Steroidobacterales > Steroidobacteraceae > RPQJ01. Next base: position 2,648 of record JAPLSF010000195.1, read on the forward strand.
ACTGCTGCCGACGAACAGGCCGGCGCCGATGACCCCGCCGATCGTAATCATCGTAATGTGGCGCGGCAGCAGGGTCCGGCTCAGTTCATGCGGTTTGCCCGTGGCCGGGTTCATCGAATGGCTCATTTCCCCGCTCCGCTGCGGAAGGACGTCCAGGCCCGGTTCTCGAGCCGGCTTTCTTCCTGCGTCCGTGCGCGCAGGGGCACCAGCCGCGAGCGGACGTCGGCCGTGGGATAGATGCTCGGATCGTTGCGCAGCGCCTCATCCACCAGCGGCAACGCGGCGCCGTTCGCCGTGGCGATTCCGACGTAGTTGGAATTGCGCGCTGCAATCTCGGGTTGCAGCAGGAAGTCGATGAAGGCGTGCGCTGCGGTGACATGCGGCGCATCTGCAGGAATTGCCAGCGAGTCGAACCACTGCACGGTGCCTTCGCGGGGAATCACGTAGCGGAAGTCGACGTCCTTGCGTGCCTCCTGCGCGCGCATGCGGGCGAGGCCGACGTTGGTGCCCCATGTGACCAGCAGGCAGGCCGAGCCACCGGCGAGATCCTCGATCTGCGCATCCGAATCGATCTTGCGCACGCTCGGCCGAATGCCCAGGAGCAGTCTTTCGGCCTGCGCGATCGTGCCTGCATTGATCTCGTTCGGATTCTTGCCGAGCGCCATCAGCGCCACGCCCACGACTTCGCTCGGTGCATCGATGATGGACACGACGCAGCTCGCCATTGCTGCCGCTGCCTTCGGATCGAACACGAGCTGCCAGCTGTCGGCCGGCGCCCAGGGTGCGAGTTCCTGCAGCTTGCGCGCGTCGTAACCGATACCGGTCGTGCCCCAGAGGTATCCGACCGCATGCTCGTTGCCGGCGTCGAACGTTGCGAGCGCTGCGAGCAGTCCTTGATCGAGGTTCTTGCTGGCGGGGAGCAGCGAGTAATCGAGCTTGCGGAAGGTCCCGACAGGTGCGAGCCGTGCCAGCTTGTCGCTCGAGACCACGACTACGTCGTAGCCCGAGCTGCCCGCCAGCAGCTTGGTCTCGAGCATCTCCTGGCTGTCGAACGTATCGTAATTGACCTTGATGCCGGTGGCCTCTTCGAAGTCGGCGATCACCTGGGGTTCGATGTAGTCGGCCCAGTTGTAGACGTTCACGACCCGGCCCGCGGCAGCGGCGGCAGGCGCGGCAGACGTGCTCGCCGGGGCAGGATCTTTGCCGCCGCATCCCGCCAACGAGACGGCGAGGGCGATCGCGACGGACCAGCGGGTTGCGTGCACGTTGGGAAGCTCCGGGAAACTCACAGTGGCGCGCACCGTCCTATGGCGGGTCAGCGGTGTCAAGTGGTCAGCGGTCAGGCGCGGTACGTCGCCGCACGCGTGCTGCTATCGTATGGTTGTCCCCGGAAGATGTCGTCCAGTGGAGAATCCAGCGTGAAACGCAGGTCGCTACTCAAGGCTGCCGTGCTCGGCAGCACCGCCGCTTTTTCCGCGCCCGCCATTTCCAGGGGCTTGCTGGAATGGCGCATGGTCACCAGCTGGCCCAAAGGGTTGCCGGGTCTCGGCACCGGCGCCGAGCGGCTCGCGGCGAACATCACCGCCATGAGCGGTGGCCGCCTGACGATCAAGGTGTACTCCGCCGGCGAACTCGTGCCCGCGCTCGAATGCTTTGGCGCGGTCGCGAACGGCACCGCACAGATGGGGCACGACGCCGCCTACTACCACACGGGCAAGTCGGAAGGCTGCGCATTCTTCACTGCATTTCCGTTCGGCTTCACGATGGGCGAAATGGCCGCGTGGATCAAGCATGGCAACGGACAGAAGCTCTGGGACGAACTGTACGCGCCGTTCGGTATCCGGGGTTTCCAGGCGGGCAGCACTGGAACGCAGATGTTCGGCTGGTTTCGCAGGGAGATCCGCTCGCTTGCCGATCTGCAGGGCCTCAAGTTCCGTACGCCAGGCAACCAGGGTCGCGTCCTGCAGAAACTCGGCGTCACCCCAGTCTCGTTGCCGGGCGGTGAGATTTTTCCGGCGCTGCAATCGGGTGCAATCGATGGCGCCGAATGGGTCGGTCCGTACAACGATCTGGCGCTCGGCTTCTACCAGGTCTGTCGGTACTACTATTCGCCTGGCTACCACGAGCCGGGGCCCGCGTTGCAGCTCACTGTCAACGAGCAGGCCTGGCGTTCCCTGACGCCCGAACTGCAGGCGATCGTACGGACGGCTGCCGATGCCGCGACGACCGACATGTACGCGGAGTACACGGCGCAGTCGGGCCCCGCGCTGCGCACGCTCGTGCAGAAGCACAACGTGATCGTGCGCGGGCTGCCGCAAGAAGTGTTGATCGCGTGCGGCGAAAAGTCGAACGAAGTGCTGAACGAGATCTATGCCGGCGACACGTCGCCGAACCGCATCGTCCGCCGCATCATCGAAGATTTCCTGGCGTTCCGGAAAGACGTCGTGCCGTGGACGCGCGTCGGCGAGCAGGCGTTCGTCAATGCGCGAAAGTTGCCGTTCGAGTTCAAGCTGGAATAGCGGCTTTGGGACGGGCGGGACTCATCCGGTGCCGATGTGCACTCGATGCACGGAAACAGCGGCACGTTCCCTATTCGTTCTTTGTCTCGGCGGCGTCAGGCGGGAACAGGTCCTGGAGATCGTCCTGGTAGGGACGCGGCCGATTCGGAGCCGGTTGGTCGAACAGGTCGCTGAAATCGTCCGCCACCGGCGAGCCTGACGGTGTCGTCGGACCGCTCGGGCCTCGCGTGTCTTCCTGCAGCGGCGCTTGCTGCGCGAACAACCGGTCCGGCAGGTACGTCGCGAGAGCCGGCATCGCCCAGAGCACGCCGAGTCCGATGACCTGCAGCACGACGAAAGGCACTACGCCCTTGTAGATGTCGAGCGTCGTGAGCATCTTGCCCGCCACGCCGCGCAGGTAGAACAGCGCGAACCCGAACGGCGGGGTCAGGAAGCTCGTTTGCAGGTTCACGCCGATCATCACGCCGAGCCAGACCGGGTCGACACCCATCTTGATCAATGCCGGCGCCGCGATCGGCACGACGACGAAGATGATTTCGAACGTGTCGAGGAAAAAGCCAAGGAAGAAGATCACCAGCATCACGGCAAGCACGGCCGTGAACGTGCCGCCGGGCAGCGATGACAGCGCGGCGTGCACCAGGTTCTCGCCGCCGAGGCCGCGGAACACCAGGCTGAACACGCTCGCGCCGAGCAGGATCACGAACACCATCGAGCTGATCGTCAGAGTCGTCCGCATCACCTCGCGCAGGATCGAGAGGTTGAAGCTGCGGTTTGCCGCGGAGAGCAGCATCGCGCCGACCGCGCCTACCGAGGCGGACTCGGTCGGCGTCGCGATACCTGCCAGGATGGAGCCGAGCACGGACAGGATCAGTAGCAGCGGTGGAGCCAGCGCTTTCAGCACGCGGCCGGCGAGGCCGGCGCGCTGGCTAGCGCTCATTTCGAGCGGCGGGCACGATTTCGGGTCGAAAATCGATTTCGCGAGGATCCACAGCAAGTACAGGCCGACGAGCACCAAGCCCGGCAGCATGGCGCCGGCGAACAACTGCCCGACCGAAATCGGATCCGGAGACAGGTTGCCGAGCTCGAGCTGCGCCTGCTGATTGGCGCCCTGCAGGATGTCGCCGACGAAGATCAGCACCGTCGACGGTGGAATGATCTGCCCCAGGGTGCCCGCCGCGCAGATCGTGCCGGCAGCGAGCTTCGGGTCGTAACCCGCGCGCATCATCGCGGGCAGCGACAGCAATCCCATCGTCACGACGGTGGCGCCGACGATTCCCGTCGACGCTGCGAGCAGCGCGCCCACGATCACCACGGAATACCCGAGGCCGCCGCGCAACGATCCGAACAGCTCGCCCATGGTGGTGAGCAAAGCTTCGGCGATTTTCGAGCGTTCGAGCATCACGCCCATGAAGACGAAGAGCGGCACGGCCACCAGCGTCTCGTTGGTCATGGTGCCGAAGTAGCGTCCGACCAGGGCGGAGAGAATCGCGACGTCGAATACGCCGAGCACGATCCCGAGCGTCGCGAAGATCAGCCCGACACCAGCGAGCGTGAATGCCACGGGATAACCCAGCAGCACCGCGCCGATCGTGGCGGCGAACATCGAAATGGAGAGCACTTCCCCGATCAGCTCGGTGCTCATCGCAGGCCCCTGCCGACGCTGCGCTTACAGGCGCTCATCGGTCACCTTGTCCTCGTCGTGATCGATGATTCCGTGGCCCGTGAGGTACAGCGAGCGTCGCGCGATCAGAGCGAGCCCCTGCACGAACAGCAGCGCGCACAGTACCCACAACAGCGACTTCAGCAGGTACAGCCCGGGCATCCCATCCGCCGTGGCCGAGGATTCACGGATGCCCCAGGACGACAGCACGAACGGCGCCGACGTCACGGCAAGGATCGCGAGCCAGGGAAACAGCAGGAACAGCGTACCGAGGATGTCGATCCACGCCTTGCCCCGGTCACCGAGCTTGCCGTACATCACATCGACGTTGACATGCCCGCGATGCAGCATCGTGTAACCGGCGCCGGCCATGAAGACCGCGGCGTGCTGCCAGACATAGAGTTCCTGCATCCACGGGAAGCCGACGTTGAAGGCATAGCGCAGGACGACGACCGTGAAGCAGGTTAGGACGCAACCGAGCGTCAGCCATGCGACGGTGCGGCCGATCCAGTCGTTGACGGTGTCGACGCCTTTGACGAAGCGGTAGATGAAATTCATCGAGTCGGTTCGTGCAGCGAGGGATGCGGGCCGCGGCTCATGGCCGCGGAGCATCGCACAAATGCCGCCGGTGCAGCCTGTGCGACCTAAAACAGGCCCAGCCCTAAGCCGGCTGCCAGCGTTCCGCCGAGTTCCTCGCAACGCTGCTGGTCGGTGCGTTCGATGGTCTTGGGCCGGAGGATGTCGGCCGGGGCCTGCGCATGGGTGATGACCAGCACCGGCGGCGCGACCGGCTTGAGCCGCCAGCCGAGTGCGATGCGTTCGAGCTGCCGGATCGCGCCCTGGCCGTCACTGCCCGCGCAGACCATCGCGGCGTAGGGCCTGCCGTTGAGCCGGTCGAGCGCCGCATAATAGGTACGGTCGAAGAAGTCCTTCATCAGGCCGCTCATCGAGGCCAGGTTCTCGGGCGTGGCGAAGAGGTAGCCGTCGGCGCCGAGCACGTCGTCCGGCTGCGCGTCCTGCGCGCGGAGCAGCACCGTGCGCACGACGGGTTCCACGGCCGCACCCCGAACTGCGGCCTCGGCCATCTGCCGCGTGCCGCCGGTCATCGAGTGGTAGACGATCAGCAGGGTTTTCAAGGAGGCTCCCGTGGTCCCAGACGAAGCTAGGCCGGGGGGACACAAGTCGCACCGGCCGTCGGTTCATTCTAGCGAGGCCGCGGTCGATCGAGGTGGGTGCCGGCTCTTTCAGTCTGCAAGAGGTCCCGCTGGAGGGGTCGGCGCGCAGGTTAGCGCGGCAACGCAGCCGTCGGTCAACCATTGCTTGAGCAGGCTCGCTGCGCGCGCGGGGGCGGATTCCTCTCCCACCCGTGTTGCCAGTCCTTCGCAAAGTTCAGCGAACGTCGCCCCGCTGCTGGCCGCGTCGAACGCCCAGGACTCATCAGGCAACATTGAACGGAACGTCGTCGCGAGGTCGCGTCGCCAGACGAGCCACTCGAGCGTCGCGTTGCGAGTGTCGGTCGGCGAGTTTTTGGTTCCCGACGTTGCTGTGCGCCAGGCCTGCACGGCCTCCGCACGGACTGCGACTCGCTGCAAGTTACGGCAGAAGGCGATCTGCAGGCAGGGCCAGTCGCCTGCCGCGAACGAGGCGACCGCGTCGAGCCCGACGGGCTCAGCGTCGGGGCCATCGAAGACTGTGCCGAGCGTCCATTCCCAGCGTGCGATGTCGGCCAGGACGTCGCTGCCGTGCGCCTGCAGATGATCGGCCAGTTGCCCGCCGAACCAGCGGATTGATGCATGGCGGGATGGTTGCGCTGCGATATACGCGTGGGCCATCGCAGCGAACGGGGCAGGCCCCATCGTCTGCTCGAGCGCCGGGAAGCTTTCACGCAGGGCTGCGCTCAGTCGCAGTGTGTAGGCATTTGCATAAATGACGAGACGCCCGGGCGCGTCGAGTCCGCACGATTGCCGCACGCCGGCGACGATCGCTGGGTCGCCGTGCAACACGTGTTCCTGCATCGCGAGCTGCAGTTCGCGCAGGCTCGTCATGCGGCGGCCTGCAGTGCCTGCCGCGAGATCGCGCGCGCGATGTCGAGTTCGGCGACGAGGTCTGCCAGACCAGGGATGTTGTCGTCGCGCTCGATCATCGTCGTGACGTCGCCGAACCGGCGCACGGCGTGCCGATACAGCTCCCAGACGGCTGCGCTCACCGGCGCGTCATGGGTGTCCACCACATGGTTGCCATTGTGCTCGTGTCCCGCGAGATGAATCTGGCGGATCCGGTGGCGCGGCAAGGCGTCGAGGTACGCACGTGGATCGAAGCCATGATTGACGCTGCTGACGTAGACGTTGTTTACGTCGAGCAGCAGTTCGCAATCCGCAGCCTCCGCGACGCCGCGCAGAAACTCCCACTCGGGCATCTCCGACGCAGTGAATTCGACGTAGCTCGAGACGTTCTCGAGCAGGATCCGCCGGCCGAGAACGTCCTGCACGCGGCTGACGCGCCCGGCCACGTGGCGCAGCGTCTCCTCGGTGTATGGCAGTGGCAGCAGGTCGTGCAGGTTGTGGCCGGCCACGCCAGTCCAGCACAGGTGATCGGACACCCAGACCGGCTCGACGCGCGAAACCAGGCGACTGATGTCGCGCAGGTAGTCCGCATCGAGCGGGTCGGTGCCGCCGATCGAGAGCGAAACACCGTGGAGGGCGACGGGATAGTCCCTGCGTATGCTCTCCAGATGGCGCAGCGGCGCGCCGCCCGGCACCAGGTAGTTTTCCGTGATTGCCTCGAACCAGTCGACACGCGGTCGCTCCTGGCGGATGGCGTCGTAATGGACGGGCCGCAGTCCGAGGCCGAATCCCAGGGTATTCATGGGTCGCGCAAGCGCCGCGCGACGGAGCGATCTCCGCCGCGCGGAGCGTCCCGTTACTTCTTCGCGCCGTCCATCGCGGCTTTGGCTTCCGTGCACTGCTTCTCGGTCAGTTCCAGGAAGCCCGACCCCTTGCACGAGTTCTGGCCCTTGCAGGCATTGGCTGCGGTCTTGCACGCCGACTGGCCTTTGCACCCGTTTACGCCCATGCAGTGAATTTTCGCGTCCTCGGCATGCGCCGCGCTGATTCCGACCGAGGTGAAGAGCATCGCGGCGGCCGTGGCGAGGGCGGCGCCGGTGTTACGTCTGGCTGACATTGCACAAATCTCCTGCTGAAGGGGTTTTCTTGACGGATGACCGGCGATCGTTCCCAAAAGGACGGGTGCCGGCCACGCCCTCCGAATTGGAAGGCTCGACCGTTAGTCGGCGTGGCCGGCAGGAACATTACAGCGCGACCGGATAAATCGGAGCCGCGCCGCCTGGGCGCCCGGCAGGGATCAGTCCAGGCCCGTGCAGTTGGCGTAGAACGTGGTCGTGGCAGGCCAGTCGCTGAACACGGCTCGCACGTGGGCCTGCCGTGCCAGGACGTCGAGCACCTTCAGCACGTCGCTGTCACTGTGCAGGGCGGTGTCGACGGTCTGGTAATACCAGCCGTTCCGGCCGGCACTGAGCGGGCCGGAGCGCTCCAGGCTCCATGCGACGAGTTCGAGTCTGGCCGCCCGCGCGTCGCGCGCGCTTTGCGACGGCACGATCGCACCGTGGTCGTTGAGCGCCAGCAGGGCGAACAGCGGCGGCGCCCAGATCCGGACGCCCTGTGCGTGCAGGCGCTTGAACTCGGCGGCATCGGGCAGCTGGCTCGTGCTTTCGGCATCCTCGAGATAGACCGCCTGTCCACCGAATTCGGGGTCGCGTTCGATCCAGTAGAGGATGTCGGCAAGGTTGAACGACTGCGGCCACACCGCGCTGGGCGGCACGCCGGCCGTCTTGTAATCGTCGATCAGGCGCTGCGCGAACTGTTGCTGGCTCATGCCGTCGTACGGCATGGTCACCACGGGTTGTTTCAGTTCGGGGACCATCTGCACGCCCAGTTGCCGGAACAGCGTGATGCTGTCCGCGTGCGACAGCAGGGTACCGGTACTTGGACCCAGGGCATCGAAAGCCGCCTTGCCGCCCCACACGTATTCTTCGACCGTGCGGGCACGCGGGTCGAACCCGTCGCGCTTGCCGCGCAGCGTGCGGAATTCCGCTAGTGTGATGTCGCTCGTGCGGCACAGCGCCGCAGCCGGCGCGAGCAGCGCGCCCTGGGCATCGAACTGCGCCGGGCGAAAAGGCTCCTTACAGCGGTCAGCGATGGGTGTCAGCAGGATGTCCGTCGTCGTGTGCAGGTCGTCCTGCGCGTGCCGGCAGACGAGCTGCTTGTCGCGAGTGAACGTCACGTCGCATTCGATGACTCCCGCACCCATCGCCGCGGCGGCGACGTACGATTCGCGCGTGTGTTCGGGGTAGTGCAGCGGCGCGCCGCGATGGCCGAGCGAGAATGACGTTCGGCGGACCGGATCGTCGGTGCAAGCCGCCAGCTCCCGTTTCAAGGGGCCGTCTTCGAGGCCGGCGACGAGCGCAACCGGTCGTGGATCCGGGCGCGGCGCGACAACGTCCCCGGCACTCGCGGCGAGAGAGCCTCCTGCGGCGATGAGCAAGGCTGCGTATCGATGCATGGCCGCTTTCCCATGGCTGGATAATGCATGGTCTCATGGGAGCGCGCGGAAAACCCGGTTCCCGTTGGTGCGCGGTCTCGTTTAATCTGCGGCGCACCAGGCGACAGGGCGGCAGGCATGGCAAAGGCAATTCTGGGAATCATCGGCGGATCGGGGGTCTACGATCTGCCCGGCATCGAGGACGTGCGCGAACAGGTTGTCGCTACGCCCTGGGGCGAGCCGTCCGACGCCTTGCGTATCGGGCGTGTCGGGGCGACCGAAGTCGTGTTCCTGCCGCGGCACGGCCGCGGACACCGTATCCCGCCCCACGAGATCAATTACCGCGCCAACGTCGACGCGATGAAGCAACTCGGCGTGACGGACCTGGTGTCGTTCTCGGCCTGCGGTTCGTACAAGGACGCCTTGAGCCCGGGAACGTTCGTCCTGGTCGACAACTTCGTTGACCGCACGGTGCACCGGGCCAGCACCTTCTTCGGCACCGGCTGCGCTGCGCACGTGTCATTCGCACATCCGGTGGGCCCGGCGCTGCAGGACCGCATCGAGCGCGCTGTACAGGCCGAGGGCATTCCGTACCAGCGCGGCGGTGTGGCCGTCTGCATGGAAGGGCCGCAGTTTTCGACGCTGCCGGAGTCGCTGACCTACCAGCGTCTCGGCTACGACATCATCCACATGACGTCCATGCCGGAAGCCAAGCTCGCGCGCGAAGCCGAGATCACTTATGCCGTGATTGCCATGGTGACCGATTTCGACTGCTGGCACGAAGTGCATGGCGCCGTCGACGTCGCGAGCCTGCTGCGCGTGATGGCGGAGAACAGCGGCAAGGCGCAGCGTGTGTTCGCGCGGCTGGCGCGGGACTTTCCGGCGGAGCGTATGCCCTGTCCGGTGGGTTCCGACCGTGCGCTCGACGGCGCGATTCTCACGCACCCGGACGTGCGCGACCCCGCGCTGGTCGCGAAACTGCAAACGGTCGCCGGTCGCGTGCTGCGTCCCGCCTGAACGAAACGCTCGCATGCGGGTCAACGGACAATCTTTCCGCACGATCTGGCAGGCCGACGCCGGCGGCGACATTGCGGTCATCGACCAGACGCTGTTGCCGTTCGCGTTCGAGGTGCGGACGCTGCGCAGCGTCGAAGAAGCAGCAAGCGCCATTCGCGACATGGTGGTGCGAGGCGCGCCGTTGATCGGCGTGACTACGGCTTACGGCGTGGCGCTGGCACTGCGCGAGCATCCGGGCGACGCCAGCCTCGCTGCCGCCATCGAGACACTGGTTGCGACACGACCGACCGCGATCAACCTGCGTTGGGCGGCAGAGCGCATGCGGCGCACAGTGGCATCGCTGCCGCCCGCCGAACTGGCCGTACGCGCATACGCCGAGGCCGCGGCGATTGCCGAGGAGGACGTCGCGTCGTGTGCAGCGATCGGACGGCATGGCCTCGGGCTACTGGGTGCGCTGGCGCTCGGCCGGGATGGCAAGCCGATCAACGTCCTCACGCATTGCAACGCCGGCTGGCTTGCCTGCGTCGACTGGGGCACCGCACTCGCGCCGGTTTATGCGGCACACGAGGCCGGCCTTCCCGTGCACGTCTATGTCGACGAAACGCGGCCGCGCAGCCAGGGTGCCTTGCTTACGGCATTCGAGCTCGGTGCGCATGGCCTGCCGTACACGGTGATCGCTGACAACGCGGGCGGTCATCTGCTGCAGCAGGGCGAGGTCGATGTCTGTATCGTCGGCAGTGACCGGACGACGGCGACGGGCGACGTCGCCAACAAGATCGGCACGTACCTCAAGGCGCTCGCTGCGCGCGACAATGGCGTGCCGTTCTATGCGGCACTGCCATTCTCGACCATCGACTGGACACTGGACGACGGCGTGCGCCAGGTGCCGATCGAGGAACGGTCCCCACGTGAAGTCACGCACATGCGCGGGCGCGCGGCCGGAGGCAGCCTCGAGGAAGTGGAGGTCGTCGCGCCCGGCAGTCGCGTGCGCAATCCGGGATTCGACGTCACGCCCGCGCGCCTCGTCACCGGGATCATCACCGAGCGCGGCGTGGCGACTGCGAGCAGGGCGGGCCTGGCAGCGCTGTATTCCGAACACGAAAGACACTGAGGGCGGAGCGCATGCGTGACCATCGCGAAGAGATCATTGCCGTTACGCACGCGCTCGACGACGCGGGCATGGTGCCAAACAAGTCCGGTAACGTCTCGTGCAGGGTGGCGGGTGGCTTCGCGATCACGCCCGCCGGAATTCCGTACCGTGAGCTGGTGCCGTCGCACATCGTTACCTTGCCGCTCGATGCGCCGGTGACCGCCGCCGAGCCGCGTCCGTCGTCCGAATGGCGCATGCACGCCGCCATCTATCGCGCGCGCCCGGACGTCTTCGCGATCGTCCACACGCACAGCCCACGTGCAACGGCGCTCGCGGCCGCAGGCCGGGGCATCCCTCCGTTCCATTACATGATCGCGCTGGCCGGGGGCGACGTGCGCTGCGTGCCGTATGCGACGTTCGGCACGGCGGAACTGGCCGAATCCGCGGTGCGCGGACTCGAGGGCCGGCGTGCGTGTCTGCTGGGCAATCACGGGGTAATGGCGATCGGCGAATCGCTGGCCCGCGCCCATGCGGTGGCCGTCGAGGTCGAGAACCTTGCGGGCGAGTATCTCTCGATGCTGTCCGCAGGGCTGGTGCCGCAGCTGCTCGACGATGCAGAGATTCAGAAGGTGATCGCCAAGTTCACCGCTTACGGCCGGTTGGGCTGAGCCGCGCGCCGCCGGCGCAGCCGGCTGCCGGCGAACTGGCCGCCGAAGTACGCGGCGACGAAGAGCGGGAACATGCTCCAGCGGAACGGCAGTCCGAGCGCGAACCGCAGCGCGATCACCATCGGCACCGCCGCATGCACCGCCACGAACCACTGCGGCGAAAACTTGCGCACCCCCGCACGCCAGTAACCGAACGGCACGTTGATGACGAACGTGACGCCGATGGCGATCAGGTAGGCGACGGTCTCGTTCATGTCTGAACGCTCAGAGTCCCGCGGGCACGATGGCTGAATGGCGCACAAGAGTAGGGGGCACCAGCTCTCCTGCCAAGCCCGGCCCAGGTGATCGGCAAGATGCCGGTACCTCAGGAACGCGTCCTCCATCGCCGACGCTCGAACGTCTGCAAATTGAAAGGGTCGCCCCGTTCCGCGATAGACTCAGGTCGCTTGGCGTGACTGACTTGGGGGCTGGCTCATTCTGGTCAGCCTGGTCATTGGGGAGGGAGTTCGCATGGTTGGCAAACGATGTTCGCCGCGGGTTGCGGCGGCGGTGGCGACCGCGCTCGGTTTTTCGGCGCCAGTGGGGGCTGCATTCGCCCAGCCTGTGACCGACGACGGCACCGTGCTCGAGGAAATCATCGTCACTGCGACCCGCCGCGAGGCCAACGTACAGGACGTTCCCTTCAACATGGTCGCTCTCGGGCCCAAGTCGCTCCAGGACTTGCGCATCACGAACCTGGCGGAGTTCACCCGGGCCGTTCCCGGGCTCTACGTGCCGAACCAGGGGCCGCGTTCCAGCAACCTGATCACCGTCCGCGGCCTGAATGTGAGTTCGCTGAGCGACGCCATAGCCAACGGCAATGGCGCGGGAGGCACGGTCGCGACCTACCTGGGCGACATTCCGCTGTTCGTGGACCTGCAGATGATCGACGTCGAGCGAGTCGAAGCGCTGCTCGGCCCGCAAGGCACCCTGTATGGCGCTGGGACACTTGCGGGCGCCATTCGCTACCTGCCGAATCGGCCGGATCCTGCGGGTTTCGAAGCATCGGCGGGCGGCCGTCTCTACTCGATCAACGAGAGCGACGGCATGGGCACGGACGTTTGGGGTGTCGTGAATTTGCCGCTGGTCGAAAATCGCCTGGCCCTGCGCGTCGCCGCGGGCTACGTCAACGATCCAGGTTTCATCGACTACAACTACATCGTGCGCGAGCCGGGCGTTTCCGATCCGAATCCCGACCCTGACGACGCCGAGGCTGTCGCGGCCAACTTGCGCAAGCAGGAGGACGTCGATACCGAGGAGACATTCACGGGCAGGCTCGGCCTGTTCTGGCAGGTGACCGATGCCCTCGACGCCAACCTGAGCTACTACTATCAGGACCAGCAGGTCGGCGGCCGGACGGTCAACCATGACCAGGCGTACGGAACGGGCCGCTACGTGGCGGCGAGCCGCTTCCTCGAACCGAACGACAAGACCAATCACTTGCTGGCGCTCGAGCTGACATGGGATCTCGGCTTTGCCGAGCTGACGTCGGCCACGGGAGCATCGAAGTTCGAGTCGTTCGGCAAACGCGATCAGACCGACTTCCTGATGGACCTCGATTACGGCTACGAAGATTTCCCCCAGTTCGCGGCCTACGCGACCGACGACCTCGAGGAAAAGACGTTCAACCAGGAACTGCGCCTCGTCTCCCAGGGTACCGGGAAGTGGAACTGGATCGTGGGTGCTTTCTACAACCGTTACGAAGGTGACGGAGTCGCCTCGGAGTACACGCCCGGCATTCCGGAGTGGTACGGACTGCCTGCCGGGACCTCCGACCTGGAATACCTTGCCGTGTCCGAGCGCACGTTCGAGGAAATGGCGCTGTTCGGCGAGCTGGGATACCAGCTGACCGATCGCTGGCAGGTGACGGTTGGTTCGCGCTGGTTCGATTACGACGACCAGCTCGCGCTCGAAACCTCGTTCCCGTTCTTCGATACCGTGCTCAATGACAGCAACAAGACCGGCGACAACGACGCCATTTTCAAGTTCAATACGTCGTTCAAGTTCACGCCGGACGTGATGGGTTACCTGACCATCAGTGAAGGCTACCGTCAGGGCGGCCTCAATTCCGGCCCGCCGTGCCAGGACCCTATCCCCGACGAGCAGACGTTCTGCCTGAAGGAGGACGAAGTCCTGATCAAGCCGGACACGACGACCAACTACGAGGTTGGCCTGCGCAGCATGTGGCTCGACGGCCGGCTGATCGTGAACGCCGCTGTGTACCGGATCGACTGGAACGACATCCAGGTTGCCGGAACCAGCGACGTCGGCGAGGTTCCGATCACCGTCAATGGCGGCACTGCCGAGACCCGCGGCATCGAATTGTCGACGCGGTGGGCCATCACGGATTCCCTCGAACTCGCGGCGAGCATCGCCTTCAACGATGCCCAGCTTACCAGCGACGCCCCGGGACTCGTCGACGGCGAAGACGCGTTCGACGGCGACCGCCTCTCGGGTTCGCCGGAACAGCAGGGCACGCTGTTGCTCGACTACACGCGACCGCTCGCCAACGGCTGGACGCTGAACGCGAACTACACTTTCACGGCGGTCAGTGACGTGTATACGAAGGTGGGGTTGCGTAACAACGGCGAAGCGCTGCCAGGGTATGCGATCCACGGCGCCTCGATCGGGATGGGCGTGGGCCCGTGGACGGCGAGCCTGTATGTCGACAACTTGTTCGACAAGTACGCGGTCACGTCGGTGCGCCGCGACCCGAGCTACATCCGGCAGATCGAGCGGACCGACCTGACACCGATCGATTCACGCACGTATTTCCAGAGCATGCTGCGGCCGCGCACCATGGGCCTGGAAGTCACGTACCGCTTCGATCTCTGAGGCAGGCTTGGCGGCCGGGCAACGGACACCGTCGATTCTCGAGCGCGGTGTCCTCGCGGCCGAACGCGGCCGCATCGCCGCAGGACTGGCGCAGATCCGCGAGGCCTGCGCGGCCGCTCCGGATGATCCCGAGCCGCAGGCGCAGCTGGCACGTTGGCTCTCCAGGCTCAACCGCAACGACGAAGCACTGGTGGCCGTCGCACGAGCACTGGCGCTCGTGCCGCAATCGGCGCGGTGCTGGGACACCGTCGGCGTTGTCCTGAGCCGCGCTGGTCGCCATGAGCAGGCAGTTGCGTGCTTCCAGCGTGCGGTTGCGTTGGAGCCCGACCGCGCAGGGATGCATTTCAATCACGCGGCATCGCTGAAGTTTCTCGGGCGCTTCACCGCGGCGGAAGCGGCATACGAGGCGTGCATTCGCTGCGATCCGAAGTTCTGGCGCGCGCATTCGGCACTCGCGGCGACTCGACGGCAAACGTCCGCGCATAACCACATCGATCGGCTCGAACGGCTGCTTAGCGCTGGCCCGCTCGAGCCCGACGCCGAATTGCACCTGCGTCACGCGCTGGCGAAAGAGCTGGAAGACATCGGTCAAGACGACGAGGCGTTCGCGCATCTGCTCGCCGGTAACGCGCGTAAACATGCGGCGACCGGCTATCGCTTCGAACGGGACCAGGGACTGTTCGAAGCCGTCATACGCCTCTACCCGGAGGGGTTGCCGGTCCCTGATCACGAGAACCTCGTGGGCGACGAGGGCGCCCGCGCTCCGATCTTCGTGGTGGGCCTGCCGCGCACCGGCACGACGCTCGTCGAACGCATTCTCTCGAGCCATTCGCAGGTCGCTTCCGCGGGGGAGTCGCAGAATTTCGGCGTGCTGCTGAAGCGTGCGTGCCAGACGCCTTCACCCGAGGTGCTCGACGAAGCCACGCTTGCGCAATCACTGCGTGTCGATCTGCCAGCACTCGGACGCGATTACATCGAGCGGACCCGGCCCGCGGGTCAGCCGCAACCGCGCTTTGTCGACAAAATGCCGCTCAACTTCTTCTACCTGGGGCACATCGCACGTGCGCTGCCCGCGGCGAGCATCGTCGTCCTGCGCCGTCATCCACTCGACGCCGGGCTCAGCAATTTCCGCCAGCTGTTCGCCACCGGATTTTCGTACTACGACTACGCGCGCGACCTGCGCAACATCGGGCGGTACTACGCGCAGTTCGAGCGACTCGTCGCGCATTGGCAGGCCACGCTGCCCGGGCGGGTGCACGAAGTCCGGTACGAAGCGCTCGTTGCCGGGCAGCGTGCCGAGACTGAGCGACTGTTAGCGCATTGCCGCCTGCCCTGGGAGGAAGCGTGCCTCCACTTCGAACTCAACGCGAGTGCGGTCGCGACGGCGAGCGCGGTACAGGTCAGGCAGCCGCTCTATGCCAGCAGCGTCGGTCGCTGGCGCCGGTTCGAGCGACACTTGCAGCCGCTGATCGACGAACTGGTGACGGCGGGCGTGAAACTACCGGCCTGAAACGGATCGGCATGGTT
>JAPLSF010000371.1 GCA_026398785.1 Pseudomonadota bacterium
CTGCCAGACGCTTTCGCGGACGCCGTCGGCCCACCAGATGCGGCACGCACCTTCGTCGGAAACCATGCACGGCCCGATCGGATGTCGCGGCGTGCAGGCCGCGCCGTAGAGCCGGCACTCGTTTGGATAGATGCGGCCGAGCACGACCCTGGCGCAGTCGCAGCCCGGTGGCATTTCGCCGGCGCGCTTGCGCGACATCTCGGTGTACGAAGGCAATTGCACGCGCGAATCGTTCACCGCGTGCCGTGGCTTGAGCACGTAGCCCGACGCCGGGATCGGTCCAATGCCGCGCCAGTTGCCGTCATTGATGTCCATCGTCTCGTCGATGTAGCGCCTCGCGGTGGCGTTGCCACCCGGCCGCACGACCTGCGGATAGCAGTTGTCGAGGAAGCACTTGCCCTCGAGCTTCTGCCGCAGCACCGAATACAGTGCGGCGAGCAGCGAATCCGGCGCAAAGCCCGCGACCGCGGTGGGAATGCCGTGCTGTTGCGGGACGAACTCCCATTCCTCGGGGCCCATCACCGTGGCGACGTGACCGGGCGCGATCAACGCCTCGAAACCCGCCTGCCCGGACCCGAGCAGCATCTCGACGGCGGGCCAGGTGCGGCGGCCCGACATCAGGAACAGCAGGTTCGTGGGCGCGCCTTGTGCCAGCAGGGCTGCCGCCGGAGCCGTCGTCGTTTCAAAACCCGCGGCCAGGAACACGACCTTGCGCGTCGGGTTCTCTCTCGCGATCTTCGCGGCCTCGGTCGGGCTCGCGATCGGACGCACGTCGGCGCCCGCCGCCTTGGCCTGCTCGAGCGAGCGCGGCTCGCTCTTCGGCGCGTTGACCGGCACTCGCAGCATGTCGCCATAGGCCACCAGGATCACGCCCTCGTGCAGCGCCAGCTGGATCGCCTCGTAGATGTCTTCTTCAGGGCAGATACAGACCGGGCAACCCGGGCCCGGCACCAGTTCGATGTTCGACGGGATCGCCTTGCGCAAGCCGGCCGTGGTGATCGAACGCTCGTGACCACCACAGACGTTCATGACCTTGATGGTCGGCGGCAACGGCAGCGCGCGGATGCGTTCGAGCCATTCGGCGGCAGTGGTCATGTCATTACCCCCCCCCGTTGCGCGACTCAGGCTGCGGCTGCGCGGCGCGCAGCGATCTCACTGCGCAGCCAGCCGAGCCAGGCTTCGAAGCCCGGCCCGCCACGCCGCGTAAGCTCGATGATGTCGCCCCGGAACCCCACCTGGCGCAGCGAGTCGCGCGCACGCGCAACGCTGAACTCCTCGATGTGCGGCAGCAGGTCGACCTTGGTGATCAGCGTCAGGTCCGCACCGCGGAACATCACCGGGTACTTCGCCGGCTTGTCGTCCCCTTCGGGCACCGACAGCAGCGTCAGGTTGCGATGCACGCCGAGATCGAAGCTCGCGGGGCACACCAGGTTGCCGACGTTCTCGACGAACAGGACGTCGATGCCGTCGAGCGGCAGCGAATGCAGCGCGTCGTGCACCATCTGCGCGTCGAGGTGGCACGCGTTGCCCGTCGTGATCTGGATGGCAGGGACGCCGCACGCACGGATGCGCGCCGCATCGTTCTCCGTCGCGAGGTCGCCTTCGATCACGGCGATCTTCAGCTCGCCCGCGAACGCCTTGATGGTCGCCTCGAGCAGCGAGGTCTTGCCGGAGCCTGGCGACGACATCAGGTTGACCGCGAGCACGCCGTGACCGTCGAAATGGGTCCGGTTGTGCGCGGCGACGCGATCATTCTCGTCGAGGATCGCGGTGATGACCTCGATCGATTCGATGTGGCCCTTGCCAGCCGGCTGCGCCGCGAACGGCGCCCGCGTTGCCGCAGGACCGAGTGAACAACCACAATCACGGCACATCAGCGTGACCTCAGCTTCATGATTTGACCGTCTTCAATGGACGGGTTCGGCGGCCGTTTCGATCTCGACCCGTTGCAGCAGCATTTCTTCGCCGGCGATCACGTCGACGTGCCAGTCGTTGCAGCTGCCGCA
>JAPLSF010000128.1 GCA_026398785.1 Pseudomonadota bacterium
GGCGAGCAGCACAAGACGCTGGCCGTGCTCGAGCGTGTGTTCGATGCGCTGATCGAAGCCCGCCTGAACCGTGATGCCTGCGTGGTCGCGCTCGGCGGCGGCGTCGTCGGCGACATGGCCGGGTTCGCGGCTGCCTGCTACCAGCGCGGCATCGACTTCGTGCAGGTGCCGACGACGTTGCTCGCCCAGGTTGACTCCGCCGTGGGCGGCAAGACGGGCGTCAATCACCCCGGCGGCAAGAACATGATCGGCGCGTTCCACCAGCCGCGTGCGGTGTTGTCGGACCTCGGCACGCTGCGCACGCTGCCGCCGCGTGAACTGCGGGCGGGGCTCGCCGAAGTGATCAAGTACGGCCTGATCGACGACGCTGATTTTCTCGCGTGGATCGAGGCCAACGTCGACAGGTTGCTGGCGCTCGACATGGACGCACTGGCACAGGCCGTGCGGCGGTCGTGCGAGATCAAGGCGCGAATCGTCGCGGCCGACGAACGCGAACATGGCCAGCGCGCGTTGCTGAACCTGGGCCATACCTTCGGGCATGCCATCGAGACTGCGGCCGGCTACGGCGAATGGCTGCACGGCGAGGCCGTGGCGCTCGGCATGCTGCTCGCGGCGGACCTCTCGCAGCGTCTCGGCTACATCGGCACGACCGACGTTGCCCGTGTGCGCGAGTTGTTGCGTCGCGCCGGACTGCCGACCAGGGCGCCGGCCATCGGTGCCGCCAGGGCCCTCGAACTGATGGGCATGGACAAGAAGGTATTGCAGGGGCGCATCCGGCTCGTGCTGCTGCGCCAGCTAGGTGCAGGCATCGTCACGGGCAACTATCCGGCCGACGCATTGCAGGCGACGCTGCGCGGCCACTTCGAGGTGGCGGCATGAGCGGGCCGGGTGGCATGCACGTGTCGGGCAGCGACGACGACACGGTCCTCGCGGTCTACGCGCAGCGTTCGACGGCCTCGCGTGGCCGCCGCTTCGCCGAGCCAACACCGCGTCATCGCACCGAATACCAGCGCGACCGCGACCGCATCGTGCATTCGACCGCGTTCCGCCGGCTCGTCTACAAGACGCAGGTCTTCGTCAATCACGAAGGCGACCTGTACCGCACGCGGCTCACGCATTCGCTCGAAGTGGCGCAGATCGCGCGCAGCGTGGCGCGGGCCCTCGGCCTCAACGAGCCGTTGGTCGAGGCGATCTGCCTCGCGCACGACCTCGGCCATACCCCGTTCGGTCACGCCGGGCAGGATGCGCTCAACGAGTGCATGCGCGAATTCGACGGGTTCGAGCACAACCTGCAGTCGCTGCGGGTGGTGGACGAGCTCGAGGAGCGCTACGCCGAGTTTCCCGGCCTGAACCTCACCTTCGAAGTGCGCGAAGGCATCCTCAAGCACTGCTCGGCGGCCAACGCCCGCAAGCTCGGCGAACTCGGCGAGCGGTTCCTGCAGCGCCTGCAGCCCGGTCTCGAGGCGCAGTTGGCGAACCTCGCCGACGAGGTTGCCTACAACAACCACGACGTCGACGACGGCATCCGTGCGGGACTGATCACGATCGAGGATCTCTGCGGCTGCCGCATGTTCGGTCGTCAGTTCGAGCTGGTGCGTGGGCTGTACCCGCAGCTCGGCGGACGGCGGCTCGTGCACGAAGTCGTGCGCCGCATGATCGATTACACGGTCAACGACCTCGTCGATGCCTCGACGCTCTCGCTGGCCAGCGCTGCGCCGAAGAGCGTGGACGAGGTGCGGTCGCGTCCGGCGCCGCTGCTCATGTTCAGCGACGGCGTCCGCGACGAGCACCTCGAACTCAAGCGCTACCTCCGTGAGCACCTGTACAAGCATTTCCGCGTGCTGCGCATGACGACCAAGGCGCAGCGGGTCGTGCGCGAGCTGTTCGGCGCGATGTTCGGCGAGGTCAACCTGATGCCGACCGAGCACCAGGACGCTGCCCGCAGGCTCGAGGCCGCCGATGGTGAAACCGGTCGCGCCCGCGCCGTCGCCGACTACATCGCGGGCATGACCGACCGCTTCGCGATCCTCGAGCATCGCCGGCTGTTCAATCCCGCCGAACGAACCTGACCCCG
>JAPLSF010000300.1 GCA_026398785.1 Pseudomonadota bacterium
GACCTACAGAATTCTGCCTCGATTGCCGCGCGCGCCTGCGCCATCCTGGCGTTGCTTGCGGGCACTGCACTTGCCGGCGACGCGCCCCCGGCAGCGGCCATCGGGGCACTGGCCACGCGCCGGGCGCGGGACCTTCCGACGAGAGGCTCGGCCAATCGGGATAGGGGCCGATCATCGCTGATCGGGCCCCTCCCACACCACCCGGCATGCGGGTCCGCACCGGGCGGTTCGAGAAGTTGAGGTCACGAGAGTCGCGGGACTCCCAGACGGTCGAAGTAGGCGATGGGCAGCACGTTGTTCAAGCCCATGCGACTGTTGTGCCACCAGCGTCGGGCGTTGGCAGCGATCCGCGCCGCCAACACCGGGTTGGCGCCCAGCCGCCGCAGTTCGCGGTACATCGTCGTGCCGCGACGCCACTGCTTGAGTTGCACGGCCCGCAGTCGGTGCCGCAGCCACTCGTCCAGTTCGCGCATGACCCGTGGCGTTTGTGCCAGCCGGAAGTACGCCTTCCAACCCGGCACGTAACCGCGTAAGTCCTCTGCGATCTGGTCAAGACTACGACCCCGTACTCGCCGGGTCAGTTGCCGGATACGCACGCGCAGCTTGTGCATCGCCTGCGTAGCCACTGCCAGCTTCACCACCCCTGGTGGAGCGGCCCAGAAGCAGTAGCCAAGGAACTTGCGCCCCCACACCATAGCCACCGCCGTCTTGGACTCGTTCACCTTCAGCGCAAGCCTCGCGTAACAGTCCCGCAGCCCTTGCAGCACCCGCTCCCCTGCTCGGCGGCTCCTGACATAGACGTTGCAGTCGTCGGCATAGCGCACGAACCGATGTCCGCGCCGCGCAAGCTCCCGATCCACCTCGTCCAGCAACACGTTGGCCAGCAGCGGCGACAGTGGCCCGCCTTGCGGCGTGCCCTCGTGCCGCTCACTGCTCACCCCGTGCCTCAGGATCCCCGCTTGCAGGTAACGGCGGATCAGCCGCAACACCCGCTTGTCTGCTATCCGCTTGGCTAGCCGGTCCATCAGGATGTCGTGATTGACGCGGTCGAAGAACTTCTCCAGATCCACGTCCACCACCACCCGATAACCAGCCTGCACGTACCGCTGCGCCTCGAGCACCGCGCCATGCGCGCTGCGCCCCGGCCGGAAGCCGTGGCTGTGCGCGCTGAACGTCGGGTCGATGCGCGGTTGCAGTACTTGCAGCAGCGCTTGCTGGATCAGTCTGTCCACGACGGTGGGTATTCCCAGCTCGCGCACTCCGCCACCGGGCTTGGGGATGGACACGCTGCGTACCGCCTCGGGCCGGTAGCTGCCGTCCATCAGCCTTGCCCGGATGTCGGGCCACGCTTGCTTGAGGTATTCGCCCGTCTCTTGCACCGTGCGGCCATCCACACCGGCGCTGCCCTTGTTGGCTTTGACGCGCTTCCACGCCGCCGCCATGTTCTCTCTGGCCAGCGCCTGCCCCAGCAGCTCGCCGGCCCCCCAGCCCGTTTGTGCATCCCGCGCCAGTGGTGCTTCATCGCTCACGGCTTCAGACGCGGCTTCACCGCGCCCCGCCACCATGCGCCCCGGTTGCCCGGGCTTCTGATGCCTTGCTCCACCAAGCGACATGTCTCGTGACTGTCCTTCTCGTTCGGCCCTTCGTTGCCACAACTACTACGGCCTCTGCAGACTTCTTGCTCCGGCTCATCAACCGTCGCCCTTTCAGGCACAAGGCAAGATCTCCCAGGTAAGAACGCGATCCTTCCCCGCACAATCGCCGCATTTACGTCGCCTGGCCTTGACCACAACGGCTTCGCAGCTCATTGCCTGCTCGCCCTGCCAGACTCCGCCTCAGATGCGGTTCGTGTACCTCGACTCGCGGATTTGCTCCGTGCTTCCTCCCCACGCTTGGTCACCCTCACGCAGTTGCACTTCGCTTCGCTCGCTGTGGTCAGCTCACGGGAGGACTTGCACCTCCAAGATCGCGCCCATGCTGGGCGCACAACGAAAACGCCCCCTTGCGGGGGCGTTGTCACATCTGGCGGAGAGGGTGGGATTCGAACCCACGTGGGGCTATTAAACCCCCATCCGATTTCGAGTCGGCGCCGTTATGACCGCTTCGGTACCTCTCCGCGAGGGCCGCGAATTCTATAGCAGGCCGCGGCGCAGCACCACCCGCGCGCCGCGCCGCGCCGGTAGGCACAATGGACCGGACTGGTCTGACCTAACCCCATGAAAGTATTACTCGCCCTGCTGTCGACGTTGTTGCTGGCCACCTGTGCCCAGCCGCCTCCGTTGTTGCAGCGGATCCTGGACGACGGCGAACTCCGGGTGGTCACCCGCAACAGCCCGGACGCCTACTACCTCGGCAGCCACGGCCCGGAAGGCCCGGCCTATGATCTGGCCAGTCAGTTTGCCGAGCACCTGGGCGTCCCGCTGCGCCTGTACACGGTCCGAACACGCGAGGCTGCCATCGAGGAGGTGGCTGCCGGCCGGGCACACATCGCGGCTGCGGGACTCTCCACGGGCATCGAACTGCCGGACGGAGTCCAGTTTGGGCCGGGCTACCAGCGCGTCCGGGAGCACCTGGTGTACCGACGCCGCTCCGCCCGGCCGGCCAGCATCGCAGAGGCCGGTCGTGGCCAGATCGAGGTCGGGGCGGCCAGCGCCCACCAACGGACGCTGGAGGACCTCCGGCTGAAATACCCGGATCTCGCGTGGGTCGAACGCGATGCCACCGACACCGAAGAAATCCTGGCCGACGTGTCGCAAGGCAAGGTGCAGTACACCCTCGCCTCCTCGACCGAGTTCGCACTGAATCGCTCCGTGCATCCCGAACTGGCCATCGCGCTCGACCTCTCGCCCGAACGTGCCTTGACCTGGGTCGTGAGCACAGGCGGCGACGACTCGAGCCTGCTCGACCGGGTCAACGCATTCTTCGTCCTCGCGCGCCACGAAGGCATGATCGCCGCCTTGCTCGAACGCTACTACGGCCAGGATGACCGCTTTGACTACCTGTTCTCGCGCAACTTCATGGAGCACCTGCAGAGCCGCCTGCCGGTCTACGTCACGTGGTTCCAGCAAGCCGGCCAGCAGCATAGCCTCGACTGGCGGCTGCTCGCGGCGATGGGTTACCAGGAATCGAAGTGGGACCCGCAGGCTGTTTCGTTCACGGGCGTGCGCGGACTGATGCAGCTTACCGAGGACACCGCGTCCCGCATGCGGGCCGGCGACCGGCGCGATCCGCGCTCGAGCATTTTCGGGGCCGCCAAGTACCTCTCGACGCTGCTGCGCGATATGCCCCGCCGGATTCCCGAGCCCGACCGCACGTGGTTTGCGGTGGCCGCCTACAACGTGGGCCTCGGTCACCTCGAGGATGCACGCGTGCTGGCAGAGCAGGCTGGCCGCAATCCCGACCGCTGGGAAGACGTGCGCGAATTCCTGCCGCTGCTGAGCCAGGAGCGCTGGTACACACGCACGAAGCGCGGCTACGCCTGCGGCTGGGAGCCCGTGCGTTACGTCGACAACGTGCAGGCCTACCTGAACATTCTGCAGGTTGCAGGGACGTCGATGAACACGGGGGGTACGCCGCCCGAACCCGAATTGAGCTCGAACGGCGCGCGCGGCCGTTAACCCGCGGGTGGATTGCGGCGCGCGACGAAGAAATCACGCAGCAACGATCCGCATTCGTCACCGAGCACGCCTGCGTCGATGTCCAGCCGGTGATTGAGCGCCGGGTTCTGCACGACGTTGAAGACGCTGCCCGCCGCGCCCGCGCGGGGATCGGTGGCGGCGTAAACGAGACGCTGCACGCGTGCATGTACCATCGCCCCCGCGCACATCGCACAGGGCTCGAGGGTCACGTACAGCGTCGTCCCCAACAGGCGGTAACTGTCGCTGCGCGCGGCGGCTGCACGCAACGCGATCATCTCGGCGTGCGCCGTGGGATCGTGCGTCGAGATCGGTCGGTTGAATCCTTCGGCGATCACTTCGCCGTGGCGCACGAGCAACGCGCCGACCGGCACTTCGCCGGCCGCTTCCGCCTGTCTTGCCAGCTCGATGGCGCGGCGCATGAAGGCCTGGTCCGGGGTGTCCATAGTCGTCCTGGATACAGCCGACAGGCTTACTCCCACTCGATCGTCGCGGGTGGCTTGCCGGAGATGTCGTAGGTGACCCGCGATATGCCGGCCACCTCGTTGATGATGCGGCGCGAGCAGAGTTCGAGGAATTCGTAGGGCAGGCGCGCCCAGCGGGCCGTCATGAAGTCGACCGTTTCGACCGCGCGCAGCGCGATGACGTAGTCATAACGGCGGCCGTCACCCATCACCGCCACCGAACGCACCGGCAGGAAGACTGCGAACGCCTGGCTCGTCTGGTCATAGAGCCCGTGCGCATGCAGTTCCTCGATGAAGATCTTGTCGGCCCTACGCAGCAGGTCGGCGTACTGCTTGGACACTTCGCCGAGGATCCGCACGCCGAGGCCGGGACCCGGAAACGGGTGGCGGAACACCATCGAGCGCGGCAGGCCGAGTTCCAGGCCCAGCCGGCGGACTTCGTCCTTGAACAGTTCACGCAACGGCTCGACCAGCTTGAGCTTCATGTGCTCTGGCAGGCCGCCGACGTTGTGATGCGACTTGATGACGTGCGCCTTGCCTGTCTTCGCGCCCGCGGATTCGATCACGTCGGGATAGATCGTGCCCTGCGCCAGCCAGCGCACGCCTTCGAGCCGGGTCGACTCCTCGTCGAAGACCTCGACAAACATCCGGCCGATGATCTTGCGTTTGCGCTCCGGGTCCGCCTCGCCGCGCAGCGCATCGAGGAAGCGCTCTGCGGCGTTCACCCGGATGATCTTCACACCCATGTTTTCGCCGAGCATCTGCATGACCTGGTCGCCTTCGTCGGCGCGCAGCAGGCCGTGATCGACGAACACGCAGACCAGCTGATCGCCGATCGCACGATGCAGCAATGCCGCGACGACCGACGAATCCACGCCGCCGGACAGGCCCAACAGCACCTTGTCGCTGCCCACCTGCTCGCGCACGCGCGCGACCGCGTCGGCGATGATGTTGCCCGGTTCCCAGCGCGCCTCGCACGCGCAGATCTCGCGCACGAAGCGCTCGAGCATCCGCCCGCCCTGCAGCGTGTGAGTCACCTCCGGGTGGAACTGCACCGCGAAATAGCGGCGCGTTTCGTCGGCCATGGCCGCGAGCGGAGCGTTCGCGGAGGATCCCACGGGCACGAAGCCAGCCGGGATTTCCTCGACGCGGTCGCCGTGGCTCATCCAGACGTCGAGCACGGCGCGGCCCTGTAGGTCGCGGTGATCGAACAATTCGTTGAACAGTCTGCAGGGCGCGGTCACGGTGACCTGCGCATACCCGAACTCGCGGTGATCAGAGCCGCTGACGCGACCACCGAGCTGCTGCGCCATCGTCTGCATGCCGTAGCAGATGCCGAGCACCGGCACGCCCGCCTCGAACACGGCCGGCGGCGCCCTGGGTGGCTGCGCATTCGTGACGGACTCGGGGCCGCCGGAGAGGATGATGCCGCGCGCACCGAATGCGCGAACGTCGGCGTCGCTGATGTCCCACGGATGAATTTCACAGTAGACGCCGCTTTCGCGGACGCGTCGCGCGATCAACTGGGTGTACTGGGCCCCGAAATCGAGGATCAGGATGCGGTGCGCGTGAATGTCGGGCGGACGCACCACCGCAGCAGACGCTTGCTCAGCTGACACGGTAATTCGGGGCTTCCTTGGTGATGGTCACGTCGTGGACGTGGCTCTCGCGCACGCCCGCGTTGGTGATCCGCACGAACTTGGGCTGCGTGCGCATCTCGTCGATGTTGGCACTGCCCGTGTAACCCATCGCGGCACGCAGGCCACCGGCGAGCTGGTGCAGGATCGCGACGATGCTGCCCTTGTACGGCACGCGGCCTTCAACGCCTTCCGGCACGAGCTTTTCGATTTCGGCCGAGGCGTCCTGGAAATAACGGTCGCGCGAGCCGTTCGACTGGGCCATCGCTCCGAGCGAACCCATGCCGCGGTACGACTTGTACGAAGCGCCCTGGTACAGCTCGACCTCACCCGGCGATTCCTCGGTGCCTGCGAACAGGCCGCCCAGCATCACGCAGTGCGCGCCCGCGACGATGGCCTTGGCCACGTCGCCGGAGAAGCGGATGCCGCCATCCGCGATCAGGGGTATGCCGTGCGGCGCCAGGGCCGCAGCGACGTTGGCAACGGCGGAAATCTGCGGCACGCCGACACCCGCGACGATGCGCGTGGTGCAGATCGAGCCCGGGCCGATGCCGACCTTGACGGCATCCGCACCGGCGTCGACCAGCGCCATCGCGGCCTCGGCCGTCACGATGTTGCCGGCAATGACCTGCTGGTTCGGCCACTTCGCCTTGATGCGCTTGACCGTCTCGATCACGCCACGGCTGTGGCCGTGGGCCGTGTCGACGACGATGACATCGACGCCGTTTTCCCGCAGCGCCGCCGCGCGCTCGAGCGTGTCCGCACCCGTGCCGACGGCCGCGCCGACGCGCAGCGCCCCACGCTCGTCCTTGCACGCACGCGGGAACTCGGTCGCCTTCTGGAAATCCTTGACCGTGATCATTCCTTTCAGCTGGAAGTCGTCGCCGATGACCAGCACCTTTTCGATGCGGTGCTTGTGCAGCAGCATCAGCACGTCTTCCTTGGGTGCGCCTTCGCGCACGGTGATCAGGCGCTCGCGCGGCGTCATGACGGCGGAGACCGGCGCGTCGTAGCGCGTTTCGAAGCGCAGGTCGCGGTGCGTGACGATGCCGACGGCCTTGCCGTCGCGCACGACCGGCACCCCCGAAATGTTCTTGGAGCGTGTGAGCTCGAGCACCTCGCGGATGGTCTGCTCGGGCCGGACGGTGATCGGGTCGTGGATGATGCCGCTCTCGAAGCGCTTCACGCGCGCGACTTCGCGCGCCTGCGACTCGATGGTCATGTTCTTGTGGAGGATGCCGATGCCACCTTCCTGCGCGATCGAAATCGCGAGGCGGTGCTCGGTGACGGTGTCCATGGCGGCCGATACTATGGGCAGGTTCAGCTTGATGCCGCGCGTCAGTTGCGTGGACAGGCTGACCTCTGCCGGCAGGACCTGGGAATAGGCCGGCACCAGCAGGACGTCGTCGAAGGTGAGGGCTTCCTCGAGAATTCGCAGCATTGGGCGACCCGGAGCGAAAGGAAGCGCGGCATTGTACCCGCTCGGGACGCGTTGCGTAAAACCGGTGCAAAGGGCGGGCAGTTTGCCGGCCCAGGGCAACACTTTCCGGCATTGCGGGTCCCGGTCGTCCTGGGTCGCGGCTGGGGCCGTCCGCGACATGGACGTCGCGGCCGGAGCCCCCAGGGACGGGTTTACGGCGTCCCCGGCCGCGACCCGGGACGATCGGGACACCAATGCGAGCATCAAAGCCTCCGGCCGGCGAACCACACCCGCAATCACCGCGTTTTGCCCGGGCGTCCCGACCGGTAAGATTCGCCGATGGCCGATTCCTGGTTCGACGACGACGCAACGCCCACGCCAGCCGCACCGGCGCGAGAAGTCTTCACGATCTCGCAGTTGAACGCGCAGGCTCGGATGCTGCTCGAGCGCGGTCTGGGCTCAGTCTGGCTCGAAGGCGAGATCTCGAACCTGGCGCGTCCCGCCTCGGGCCACTGGTATTTCTCGCTGAAGGACGAATCGGCCCAGGTTCGCTGCGCGATGTTCCGCAACCGCAGCATGCTCGTGCGCTTCCCGGTGAAAGACGGCGCCAGGGTGCTTGCACAAGGTCGCGTGAGCCTCTACGAGGCCCGTGGCGAGTTCCAGGTCGTCATCGATCACCTCGAGGAGGCTGGCGAAGGCGCGCTGCGCCGCCGGTTCGAGGAACTCAAACGCAAGCTGCTGGCCGAGGGCCTGTTCGAGGCCGCGCAGAAGCAGCCGCTGCCCACCCTGCCCCGTCGCATCGGCGTGATCACGTCGCCGACCGGCGCGGCGCTGCGCGACATCCTGCACATCCTGCAGCGCCGCTTTCCGGCCGTGCCTGTCCTGATCTACCCGGTTGCGGTGCAGGGTGAAGCGGCACCGCGCGAAATCGTGCAGGCGCTGCAACTGGCTGCTGCGCGTAACGAGTGCGAAGTGCTGATCCTGGCCCGGGGCGGCGGCTCGCTCGAAGACCTGCTGGCGTTCAACGAGGAATCCGTCGCGCGCGCGATCTACGCTTGCGGCATTCCGATCATCTGCGGCGTGGGCCACGAAACTGACGTCACGATCGCCGACTTCGTCGCGGACGAGCGTGCGCCGACGCCCTCCGGCGCGGCAGAACGCAGCGTGCCGGACAGCGCGGAATACCTGCGCGCCTTCGGCGCGCTCGAGCGCAGTCTGGTCCAGGCCTTGCGCCGCAAGCTGTTGTCGTTGCGACAGACACTGCAGCAGTGGGAACGGTCGTTGAGCCGACTCTCGCCGCGTGCACGACTGCAGCAGCATGCGCAGCGCCTCGACGAACTCGAGCAGCGCCTGCAGCGCGCGGTCCGCGCCCGGGTCGAAACGGCCCGCGTCCGCCTGGCGAACGCCGCAGCCCTCCTCGGTCGCAGCAGCCCTGCGCGTCGCCTCACGCCGCTGCAGCAGCGCCTGGAGGTTGCGCAGCGTCGCCTGCCGGGCGCGATGCAGCGGCGACTGCAGGTCGCGCGCGAACGCTTCGAACGCT
>JAPLSF010000122.1 GCA_026398785.1 Pseudomonadota bacterium
CCGATGCAGCGCAGTTCGCCGTTCGCGAGCGCAGGCTTGATCAGGTTGGACGCGTCCATCACGCCACCCGAGGCGGCGCCCGCGCCGATCACGGTGTGGATCTCGTCGATGAACAGGATCGCGCCCGGCTGCTTCTTGATCTCGGCGAGCACGCCTTTCAGGCGCTTCTCGAAATCGCCGCGATACTTGGTGCCGGCAATGAGCGAGCCCAGGTCGAGCGAGTAGACCGTGCTGTCCGCCAGCACGTCGGGTACCTTGCCCTCGACGATCATGCGCGCCAGGCCTTCCACCAGCGCGGTCTTGCCCACGCCCGCCTCGCCCACGTACAGCGGATTGTTCTTGCGGCGGCGGCAGAGGATTTCGACGGTACGTTCGATTTCGAGCGCGCGGCCGATGAGCGGATCGATGCGACCTTCCTGCGCGAGCTTGTTCAGGTTGGTGGCGAACTTCTCGAGCGCCGAGGCGCCCTCCGCGTCGCGCTCCGATTCGGTCTGCGCCGGCGCTTCTTCAGCGGAACGTGGCGCATCCTCGGACTTCGACAGCCCGTGGGAGATGAAATTGACGACGTCGAGGCGCGAGATCTCCTGCAGCCCGAGCAGGTAGGCCGCGTGGGAGTGCTTTTCGCTGAAAATCGCGACCAGCACGTTGGCGACCGCGACTTCCTTCTTGCCGCTCGACTGGACGTGGAACACGGCCCGCTGCAGCACTCGCTGGAAACCCAGCGTGGGCTGCACTTCGCGGTCGTCGTCCTGCTTCAGGCGGGGAGTGGTCTGGTCGACGAAGTCCTTGAGTTCGTTGCGCAGGCGCGTGGCGTCGGCCCCGCACGCGCGCAGGATTTCACGGACCTTCGGGGTGTCGATGATGGCAAGCAGCAGGTGCTCGACCGTCATGAATTCATGCCTGGCTTCCCGGGCGCCCTGGAAGGCCTCGTTCAGGCAGATCTCGAGTTCGCTGCTCAACACGGCTTCAGGCCTCTTCCATGGTGCAAAGTAATGGGTGCTGGTGCTGCCGGGCGTAGGTCGTGACCTGCGCGACCTTGGTTTCCGCGATTTCGAAGGTGTACACGCCGCATACCCCCTTGCCCTTGGTATGGACCTCCAGCATCACCCGCGTGGCCGTGGTGCGGTCCAACCCGAAAATGTGTTCAAGCACGTCCACCACGAATTCCATCGGGGTGTAGTCGTCGTTCAGGAGCACGACCTGGTAGAGGGGCGGTCGCCTGGTCTGCGGCCGGGCCTCCTCCACGATCAGACCGTGGCCCTGCTGTGTATGTTCCTCGCTCATCGCCCGCCTGAAGCAACCGAACGTCCTATATAGGGCCACCCCCCCTCCATGACAAGCAGCGGGGCTGACTTCGTGAGATTGGTACCGGACTGCCCAAAACGAGAGGTGGTCATCCGTATGACACGCAACTGCCTTGAGAGCCTGTCGTCCAAGTCCGTATGATGCCGTATCCCGTGGTCCGGCCTTGCCGGACGGCCACTCACAAGAGAACTGATGCAACTGCCCCTGAGCGTGAATGAGCGTTTTGGCCGAATCGCCGCAGTCGCACAGGGCGCCCGGGCCGATGGGTGGCAGCAGCTCCTGCCGCTGGCCGTCGCCGCTTTGCTTGTGGTCCTGCTCGCCTGGCAGCTGGTGCAGCTTACATGGGCCCTGCTCGGGGCAAAGACCGGTGTTGGACCCACGACGAATGCTGCTGCCGTCGTCGGGCCGCCCCCGGCCCGCACCGTGGATGTGGGCGCGATCGTCAACGCCCACCTGTTTGGCGAGGCCAATGCACCCGCCGCGGGTTCGACCGACCCGAACGACGTGGCAGCCTCGCAGATGCCCTTGGTGCTGGTCGGCACCATCGCCAACACCGATCCGACGCTCGGGTACGCCATTATCGGCGAGAGCGCCGTCTCCGCGAAGGTATACGGGGTCGGCAAGACGATTACGGGCGGCACCAAGCTCCATTCGGTCTACCCCGACCGGGCGATTCTCGACCGGGGTGGAAAACTCGAGGCCCTGTTGCTGCCCAAGAAGTTCCAGGGGGGGGGCCTGTCCGCCGGGGCGCAAGCCGACGCCAGCCCAGCCGACCCGATGCTCGGCGAGCGGCTGCGCCAGCTGGCGGCGAGCAACCCGGCGGCCATTACGGATATCCTGCGTCCACAGCCCGTCTTTGCGAACGGTCAGCAGCGCGGTTACCGCATCTACCCGGGTCGCAACCGGAGCCAGTTCAACCGGCTCGGCTTGCTGCCCGGCGACCTCGTGACGGCCATCAACGGCACGCCGCTCGACGACGCGTCGCGCGGCATGGACATCCTGCAGACCATGAACACCGCCTCGGCGGTCACCATGACCGTCGAACGCAATGGCGAAACGGTCCAGGTCAACGTGAACAATGCCCAGATCGCCGCAGACGCGGCGGCTGCGGCGGCCCAGCCGGAGGCAATCCCGGTCAATGAAGTGCCGGTGCAGCCCGGTGACTCCGCGGAGTGACGATGAAGCACAAGCTGTTCCAACGATCCGCGCGGCTGGCCGCAATCGGCCTCGCCCTGGTGCTGGCAGTGGGAATCCTGCCGACGTCCGCGGGGGCGCAAGCACAGGGCATGATCACGCCCAACTACAAGGACGCCGATCTCTCGCAGATCATCGAGGCGGTCAGCGCCGTGACTGGCAAGAACTTCATCGTCGATCCGCGCGTCAAGGCACAGGTGACGATGCTGTCGTCCACGCCGATGTCGCCGAACGCCTTCTATGAAGCATTCCTCTCGATTCTGCAGGTGCACGGCTTCGTCGCGGTGCCCTCGGGCGACACGATCAAGATCATCCCCGATGCCAATGCCCGGCAGGTGCCGGCGAACGACCTGCCCGGTCGCGTCAGCGCGACGTCGGACGAGATCGTCACGCAGGTAGTCGCGGTCAAGAACGTGAGCGCAGCGCAGCTGGTGCCGATCCTGCGCCCGCTGATCCCGCAGTACGGCCACCTTGCGGCCTACCCCGCCTCCAACATGCTGATCATCTCGGACCGCGCCTCGAACGTGAACCGGATCATGCGCATCGTCCAGCGCATCGACCAGCAGGGTGACGAGGGGGTCGACGTGGTCCAGCTGCAGCACGCGAGCGCGGCGGAAGTCGTGCGCATCGTCAACAGCCTGTACGCGGGTGCGGGCGCAGCGGGCGAAGCCGCCGGGATGCCGCAGGTCAGGATCATTGCCGACGAGCGCACCAACAGCGTGCTGATCAGCGGCGAAACTTCGCAGCGGCTGCGCCTGAAGACGCTGGTCGCACACCTCGACACGCCGCTCGCGACGGGCGGCGACACGCAGGTGCGTTATCTCAAGTATGCCGACGCCGAGAAGCTCTCGCAGAAGCTGCGTGAACAGATCCAGGGCATTGCGGCCGCAGCGATGCCGGCGGGTGCGGCAGGCGGTGGCGCGGCCGCACCGACGCTCTCGAGCAGCGGCGGCGACAAGAGCGTCAGCATCTGGGCCGAGCCGCAGACGAATGC
>JAPLSF010000403.1 GCA_026398785.1 Pseudomonadota bacterium
GGCCAGGTGTACGTGCAGCTCTTCGACGTGACGCTGGAAGCCTTCTTCGGCCGCCACCTGCTCTGCATCCATGCGCCGACCTGCGGCTACGGCCCGGCGCTGGAACACAACGGCGACCTCTACTCCTGCGATCACTTCGTCGAGCCGAAGTACAAGCTCGGCAACATCCACCAGACGCACATGCTCGAGCTGGTTGCGTCACCCGCGCAGCGCAAGTTCGGCAACGACAAGCGCGACACGCTCACAGCCCAGTGCAGGGGCTGCAAGGTGCTCGACTGGGGCAATGGCGGCTGCCCCAAGGACCGGTTCGCGCTGTCCCGCGACGGCGAGCCGGGGCAGAACTACCTTTGCCCGGGCCTGGAGCTGTTTTTCACCCACACCGGGCCGACCTTCAACACCATGGTGCAGCTGCTGCGGCAGGGCCGCCCGCCGGCCGACGTGATGGCCTCGATCGCCGAGCAGGACGAGAGGCGTGGGGCGTACCGGCCCTGCCCCTGTGGCGGCGGCAAGAGTTTCCGCTTCTGCCACGGTGACAAGGCACCGAGTTCGCCATTCAGCCGCGTCGGTCGCGAAGCGACTGCACCGCCAGGCCCCTAGATTTCTTGGAACCGGGTTGCTTTGAGCCACTCCGGATTTAGCGTCAGCACAGACAAGTAAGTAAGGAAGAGACCATGCCAGCGAAAAAGCCGAACATCCTGATCCTCTGGGGCGACGACGTGGGCTGGTGGAACATCAGCTACAACAGCCGCGGCCAGATGGGCTACCGCACCCCCAACATCGACCGCGTGGCCAACGAGGGCGTGGCCTTCACCGACTACTACGCGCAGCAGAGCTGCACCGCGGGCCGCGCCGCGTTCCTCACCGGGCAGAACCCGATCCGCACCGGCTTGACCAAGGTGGGGATGCCCGGCGCCGACGTCGGCCTGCAGAACGAGGACCCGACGATCGCGGAGTTGCTCAAACCGCACGGCTACGTCACCGGCCAGTTCGGTAAGAACCATCTCGGCGACAAGGACCAGTTCCTGCCGACCATGCACGGCTTCGACGAGTTCTTCGGCAACCTCTACCACTTGAACGCCGAGGAAGAACCCGAAGACCCGGACTATCCGAAGAACCCCGAGTTCAGAAAGCGGTTCGGACCCAGAGGCGTCATTCACAGCTGGGCTGACGGCAAGGGCGGGCAGAAGATCGAGGATACGGGTCCGCTGACCAAGAAGCGGATGGAAACCATCGACGACGAGGCAACTAAACACGCCCTGCGCTTCATCGACGATGCGCACAAGTCGGGCAAGCCCTTCTTCGTCTGGTGGAACACGACCGCGATGCACTTCCGCACCCATTGCGCCGAGAAGCACAAGGGCAAGAGCGGACAGGGAGACTACAACGACGTGATGGTCGCGCACGACGAGAACGTCGGGAAGATGCTGAACAAGCTCGACAAGCTCGGCATCGCCGACGACACCATCGTGATGTATTCCACCGACAACGGCGTGCACTACAACACCTGGCCGGATGCCGGCATCACGCCGTTCCGCTCCGAGAAGAACACCAACTGGGAGGGTGGCTGGCGCGTGCCAGCGTTCGTACGCTGGCCGGGCAAGTTCAAGGCGGGCACGGTGCTCAACGGCATCGTCACTCACCAGGACTGGCTGGCGACGTTCCTGGCCGCCGCCGGTGAGCATGACATCAAGGAGAAGCTGCTCAAGGGCCACAAGATCGGCAAGAGGACCTACAAGGTTCACATCGACGGCTACAACATGCTGCCGTACCTGACGGGCGAGGTGAAGGAAAGCCCGCGCAACTTCCACTTCTACATCAGCGACGACGGCGAGATCCTGGCGATACGGCTGCAGGACTGGAAGGTGGTGCTGATGGAGCAGCGCGCGAAGACGCTGCAATGCTGGTTCGAGCCCTTCGTCAAGTTGCGTGCACCGAAGATTTTCCACTTGCGGAGAGACCCCTTCGAGCGGGCCGACGAGAACTCGAACACGTACTGGGACTGGGTCATTTCCCACGCCTACATCATCTACGGGATGCAGGCGGCGGTGGCGAACCAGATCGAAAACTTCACGAAGTTTCCGCCGCGGCAGAAGCCGGCGTCATTCAACCTGGACGCGGTAATGCGGTCGCTGGAGGACGCTGGCGGCGGCGGCAACCACTGACCCGCGGCGGGCCCCATCGGGTGCGACGATGGGGCCACACCCGGCCTGAAGGCCGGGCGTGCTGACTCAGCAGACCCGGGCGACCGATCGATCGGTTGCCCGGGTCTCTGCCCGTGTGCTCGGCATGGATGTCGACACACCCTGGGAGACCGAATTGAAGAAAGTCTCACGTACCAAAGTGATACCCGGTCAGCTGTCGTCCGCCGACGCGGCCGTGGCCACCGACCCTCTTCCATCCTGGAACGACGGGCCCACGAAGCAGGGAATCCTCAGCTTCGTCGAAAAGGTGACAAGAGAAGGTTCGCCATCTTTTGTCCCCGTCCCCGAACGAATCGCCACCTTCGACAACGACGGGACGCTCTGGTGCGAGACGCCGGTTCCCGTGCAAGTGTATTTCGCACTCGACCGTGTGAAGGCCCTTGAGTCGCAGCACCCCGAATGGAAGACCACGGAACCGTTCGCCTCGCTGCT
>JAPLSF010000331.1 GCA_026398785.1 Pseudomonadota bacterium
CCGCGTGCGTCTCGACTACATCATCCCGGCGCGTGGCCTGATCGGCTTCCAGACCGAGTTCCGCACGATGACATCCGGACTCGGCCTGCTGTTCCATGTGTTCGATCACTACGCCCCGGTGTCCGAGCGCGAGATCGCGAGCCGACAGAACGGCGTCATGATCTCGAACGGGCAAGGCACCGTGCTTGGCTATTCGCTCTTCAATCTGCAGGAGCGCGGCAAGCTGATGTGCGCGCACGGCGACGAGGTCTACGAGGGTCAGGTTATCGGCATCCACAGCCGCGAAAACGATCTGGTCGTGAACCCGCTCAAGGGCAAGAAGCTCACGAACATGCGGGCGGCCGGCAAGGACGAGAACATCGTGCTGACGACGCCGATCCGCTACACGCTCGAGCAGGCGATGGAGTTCATCGAAGACGACGAGCTTGTCGAGATCACGCCGTCGTCGATCCGCATCCGCAAGCGCGCACTGAAGGAGCTGGATCGCAAGCGGTCGGGTCGGGTCTCCGAGTCCGAGTAAGTCTCCGCTTCGGTTGTGCGGTCACCTTTCTCGCGTCAGTCGGAGAGGTCTCGCGCATAGCCCCAGTTCCGGTCTTCCTTCGCGCCCCGAAGTCTCGCGCGCATCGTGATTCGCGCGATTCACGGCGAACCTTGCTCGAACGGAACCGAAGCGATGGTTTCAGCGCGGTAGCGACTCGGCCGCAGTGCCGCTTCGGTCCTGCGCTCGAGCTGCGGCGTTCGACACGGAGCGCGGGCAAAGACCGAGCCCGCTGCAACGGCGAGCCACCAGGTTACAGTGCCACGGGCGCCAGGAGACGGCGTCCTATCGGCTGGCGAAGCCCACACGACCGGCGGCCCGCGAGCCCAGCAAGGCCAGCACAAGCGCGGAGCCCCAGTTCCGGTATTCCTTTGCGCCCCGTGTCGGACGCCGCAGCTCGAGCGTTGGTGTGAGGCGGCATCACTCCATCCGACCAGCCGCTGGCACCATCGCCGAACACCCGCTCGAGCAAGGATCGCCGTGAATCGTGCGGTTCCTCCGCGCGATTCACGAGGCGCGGGAGACTTCGGGGCGCAACGGAATACCGGAACTGGGGCTCCGCGCGCGACCTCTCCCGCTCAAACGTCAAAAGTGACGTATCAGCCGACCTTGAGGTCGAAGTCGCTGCCCGGCCGCGCAATCGGGGCTGCGGGCGCCGAGGCGACGAGCGCAGCGAGCGCTTCGACCGGCTGCGGCGAAGCGATGAAATGGCCCTGTGCGTACTGCACGCCGAGTTCGGCCAACTGATTCAGCACTTCGGCGGAGTCCACACGCTCGGCGATCGTCTCGATACCCATGGAGCGGCCGATCTGGGTGATGGCCTCGACCATGCTGCGGTCGATGACGTCCTGCGCCACGTTGTGCACGAAGCTGCCGTCGATCTTGATGTAGTCCACCGGCAGGTTCTTCAGGAACAGGAACGACGAGAGGCCGCTGCCGAAATCGTCGAGCGAGAACCTGCAGCCGCGTTTGCGCAGCTCGTGGATGAAGTGCGTCGCCGCGGCGAGGCTGGTCATGGCCGTGTTTTCGGTCAACTCGAAGCAGAGCGCGCCGGGGCTCAGGTCGGCAGTGGCCATCTCGGCGATGACGTAATCGAGGAATTGCTCGTCGTTGATCGTCGTCGTCGAGACGTTGATCGTGATCGTGTACGGTGCCCGCGACAGGTCATCGGAACGCTTGTGTGCCAGGTGCCGGCACGCCTGCCGCACGACCCACCGGTCGAGGGAGGGCATGAGGTTGAATCGTTCTGCCGCCGGAATGAATTCCGCTGGCTGCACGAGCTGGCCGTTCTCGTCGCGCATGCGCAGCAGCAGTTCGAACTGGCGGAAGGCCTCGGCGCCGGCCCGAATCGCCACGATCGGCTGGCAATACAGCACCAGGCGGTCTTCCTCGAACGCGCGATTGATGCGCGAAACCCACTGCATCTCGCGCAGGCGGTCGGGAGTGTGACCCTGGTTGTACGTGTGCACACGGTTGCGGCCCGATTCCTTCGCCGTGTAGCACGCCACGTCTGCCGCGCTCATGATCGTCGACAGTGTCTCGGTATCGCCGCTCATCTCGGCGAGGCCGATCGAGACGCCGACGTTCATGATCCGGTCCTGCCAGACGAAACGGAAATCGCGGATCGCCTGGCGCAGGCCCTCGGCGATGCGCTGCGCCATGTCGAGGCTGCAATCGAGCAGCAACACGCCGAATTCGTCGCCGCCGAGCCGGGCAAGGGTGTCGGAGGTGCGGATGCGGGTCTGCAACACGCTGGTAATCTGTTTCAGCAGCCGGTCGCCGGCCTGGTGACCGCAGGTGTCATTGACCACCTTGAACTGGTCCAGGTCCAGGTACAGCACGACGTGGCGGATCCCTGGATCGGAGCGCGAGGCCTGCAGGGTCTCGTTGATGCGATGTTCGAATTCGCGGCGATTGATCAGGCCGGTGAGGGCGTCGTGGGTCGCCTGGTAGGAAAGCGCGCGCTGCAGCCGGCGCTCCTGGCTCACGTCGTGGAAGACCATGACGACGCCGATCAGTCGGCCGGCCCGGTCGCGGATCGGCGCGGCCGAGTCCTGCATCGAGATTTCCTGCCCGCGACGATTGACGAGCAGCGACGGCTCGATCATCTCGACCACGCGACCTTCGCGCAGGCAGCGAGTGATCGGGCTGTCGACCGGCTGGCGCGTGGTCTCCGCAATGACATGGAACACTTCGGCGATCGGACGGCCGAGCGCTTCCTGCGAATCCCAGCCCGTCAGTTCTTCGGCCACCGGGTTCAGGTATTCGACACACCCGTCGGCGTCCGTCGTGATCACCGCGTCGCCGATCGACTGCAGCGTGACCTGCGCCTTTTCCTTTTCCTCGTACAGCTGCAGCTCCGCGCGCTTGCGCACGGTGATGTCGGTAATCGTTCCTTCGTAGCCCGTGATCCCGGATGCTTCGCCGCGAATCACGCGCGCGTTGATCAGCACGGTGATCTGCGAGCCGTCGCGGCGGCGCAGCTGGCATTCCGCCTCGCGGATGACGCCGTCGCGATGCAGGGTCGTGATGGCGTGGTCGAACTCGTCCGAGTCCATGAACACCGTGGCCATGTCCGCGACTGTCAGCAGGTCTTCGACGGTGTCGTACCCGAGCATGTGCGCCAGCGCCGGGTTCACTGCCTCGAAGCGGCCCTTGACAGTCGAGCGGTACACGCCTTCGATGACGTTGTCGAACAGGCTGCGGTACTGCGCTTCGCTGTGGCGCAGCGCTTCCTCGGACCGTTTGCGCTCGATGGCGATTGCCGCGAGCGCCGTCAGACGCCCCATCAATTCGAAGTCCCGGCGCAGCGGGCTGCGCGGCTGCCTGAAATACAGCGCGACCGTGCCGAGCATGCGGCCGTCCGATGCGCGGACCGGCGTCGACCAGCAGGCCCGCAGCCCGGCTTCGACAGCCGGCGCGCGCAGATGCTCCCAGAGCGCGTCGCGGGTGATTTCCGCAACGATCACCTGGCGGTGCAGAAAGATCGCGGCGGCGCACGAACCGTTGCGCGGGCCGATCTCGAGGCGCCGCTTCGCGTTCAGGTAGTCCTGCGGCAGGCGCATGCCGGCCACGTGGTGCAGCGTGTTGGCCTCGGCTTCGTAGACCGATACCGTGCAGACCGCATCCGGTGTGACCTTCTCCGCCGTCTCCGTGATGGCTTCGAGCGTGGCGGTCAGGTCGGCATTGCTCGTGATTCTTTCGAACACGCGCCGGTCGCCCGCGGACAGCAGTTCGCTGCGCTTGCGTTCCGTGATGTCGATGATGCTGCCGCGAATGAGGCGTCGGCCCGAGGAAGGCAGGCGGACCAGGCGGACTTCGCAGGGAATGTCGTGCCCGAGAGCGTCCCGATGCAGCCATTCGAAACCCGGCGCGTCGCCGGCGAGCGCACGATCGATGTGGCCACGGGCGACGCCGAAAGACGGCGAGCCATCCTGCTGGAACGGGGGGCTGATCTGCTCCGGACCCACGGCCAGCAGCTCATCGCGCGTCATCTTGAAGAATCGCACGGCGTTTTCGTTGCACTCGACGAACCTGCCGGCATCCATGTCGAGCACGACTATGGCCTCCGGCGCGTTCTCGACCAGTGTGCGGTAGCGGGCTTCGCTCTCGCGAATCGCGGCTTCCGACGCCTTGCGTGCAGTGGTTTCACGCATGCAGACGACGAATAACTCGCGGCCGTCGACCTGTACCTTGCTCACGCCGATTTCTGCGTCGAACAGGTTGCCGTTCCGGTGCCGGCCATTGGTCTCGCGCGGCTTGAGGTCAGCCTGGGTGTTCTCGACGGATGCCGCCAGTTCTTCGAGCGTCTCGACGATGCGGGGGTGTCGTGCCAGTGACGGGATCAGGAGATCGAGCTTCTTGCCGCGAACGTCCGGTTCGCCGTAGCCGAACACCCGCTCGCCAGTCGTGTTGAGCGTTTCGATGCGGCCCGTCTCGTCGACGGTAATGATTGCGTCCTTGACGTGATCGAGAATGACCTGCAGCTGCGCTGCTGCGCTCTCGCGCACTTCGCGCGTGAACGCGCTGGTCTCGTCCGCAAGCAGCCGCATCGAATGCACGACGCCCTTGCGTTCCTCGTCCCAGTCCGTGTATGCGTCGCTGATGGCGTGCAGGAGCTTGCGCAAATCGAGATGCCCGCCTTCCTCGCGGGAGTCGTCGAACTGCTGCTTCAGTAGCGGGTGCAAGCTCATGGAACGCAAGGATCCTTCGCCCGCACGGACGGGCATCGCCGAATGTTATGACCGTCATGAATGATCCTGTTGTGACGGGTGTCACCTCTTTGGACCGCCCCGATCACGATGGGAGAGGGGGCAGGAGCCCGTGTAAACTTCGTGCCCGATGGAAGCCACGCCGCCCAGGACGCCTGCCACCGTGCCCCCGTTCGGCCGGGGCGACCCCGCGCCGTTCGTCGTGCTGGAGGAGCATGGGCCGGCGCCGGCCCTGGTCGTCTGCGACCATGCCAGCCGGGCGTTCCCGCAGGCCCTGGACCGGCTCGGACTGCCCGAGCTGCCCAGCTGGCAGCACATTGCCTGGGACATCGGGGCTGGGGAGATCGCCAGGGGCCTTGCCCACGCGCTGGGCGCCCCGGCGGTGCTGGCGGGCTATTCGCGCCTGGTCGTGGACTGCAACCGCTCTCCGCACGACGAGGAGGCCTTCCGCAAGGAAAGCGACGGCTGGACCATCCCCGGCAACCAGGACCTGACCGATCATGACCGCCGCGTGCGCCTCGCGGCCTTCTTCGATCCCTATCACGATTGCATCGAGGCCATGGTCGGTGGGTTCCGGGGCCGCGGTGTCGTGCCAATGTTGATCGCCGTGCACAGTTTTTCGCCGACCCTGGCCGGCAACACGCGACCCTGGCACGCGGGCGTGCTGTGGGACCGTGACGAGGCCAACGCGCGGCGACTGCTGCATCGGCTCAGGGCGCAGAAGGGGCTCGTGATCGGCGACAACGAGCCCTACAGCGGCAAGCACCCGGCCAATTACACCATCGATCACCATGCCAAGGCCCACGGTCTGCCCCATGTCTGTATCGAAGTGCGGCAGGACCTGTTGAGTTCACCCGCTGGCATCGAGCGCTGGGTGCGCCTGCTGGCCCGCATCATCGGCGACATCCTGGCCGAGCCGCAGTCGTTGCAGCTGCTCGCGAAGGTGGCGCCCCATGACTGATCACGCACCGCCGTTCACCATCGGCGTCGAGGAGGAATACCTCCTGGTCGATGTCGACACGCGCGCGGTCGCGATCGATCCGCCGCCCGAGTTGTTCTCGGCGCTGCACGACCGCACCGCGGGCCGCGCATTTCCGGAGTTCCTGCGCTCGCAGATCGAAGTCGCCACGCCGGTGTGCCGCACGATCGGTGAGGCGCGCGCGTCGCTGATCGAGCTGCGACGCGCGGTGGTCGAGGAATCTGCCAGGTTCGGGCTGGCGCCGATCGCAGCGGCGAGCCATCCGTTTTCGCTGTCGTCAAGGCAGCAGCGCACCGACAAGGAACGCTACGTCGCGCTGCTCGAGGAAATGCAGGGCGTGGCGCGCCGCATGATGATCTGCGGCCTGCACGTGCACGTCGGCATCGACGACGACGAACTGCGCATCGACCTGATGAACCAGGCACGGTACTTCCTGCCGCATCTGCTGGCGCTTTCCTGCAGCTCGCCGTTCTGGGAAGGGGAGCGCACTGGCCTGATGTCGTTCCGCCTGATGATCTTCAACGGCATTCCGCGCACCGGTTTGCCCGAGAAGTTCGCGAGCTGGAACGAGTATCGGCGCCACACCGATATGCTGATAGAGACCGGTATCCTTGCGGACACGTCGCGGATCTGGTGGGACTTGCGGCCGAGCGCGCGGTACCCCACGCTCGAGACGCGCGTGATGGACTCGTGCACTTCGCTCGAAGACTCGGTGCGGCTGGCAGCGCTCAACCTGTGCCTGATGCGCAAGCTCTATCGCCTGCGTCGTGACAACCAGCAGTGGCGTCCGTACCCCGACTTGCTGATTGGCGAGAACCGCTGGCGCGCGATGCGGTATTCCTGCGATGCGGGCCTGCTGGACCTCGGCCGCCAGCGCATCGTTCCATTTGCGCAGCTCGTGGAAGAGATCATCGAGCTGCTGCGCGAGGACGCAGTCGAGCTCGGTTGCCTGCCCGAGATTGAAGGCCTGCGCGAAATCCTCGAGCGCGGCACGAGCGCGCATCGACAGCTCAGGATTTTCGAGCGCGCGCTGCAGTCGGGTGCCGACCAGCAGGAAGCGTTCAGTGCGGTGGTGGACTGGCTGGTGGTGGAGACGGCGCGATGACGGCACGGCTGCTCGACCGGCGCCTCTCCGTGGCCCCGATGATGGACTACACGGATCGCCACTGCCGCTACCTGCTGCGTTTGCTGAGCCCGCGTTCGCTGCTGTACACGGAGATGGTGACTGCGCATGCGCTGGTCCACGGTCACCTCGACCGCCTGCTGGGGTTCGACGACTTCGAGCATCCCGTCGCGCTGCAGCTCGGCGGGTCCGATCCTGAACTGCTCGCCCGTGCCGCGAAGCTCGGCGAGCAGTACGGTTACCTTGAAATCAACCTCAATGTCGGCTGCCCGAGCGATCGCGTACAGAGCGGCCGTTTCGGCGCGTGCCTGATGGCCGAGCCCGAGATCGTCGCGGCGTGCATGATCGCCATGCGCGAAGCCGTCAGCATCC
The DNA here is from genome assembly GCA_026398785.1 of Pseudomonadota bacterium. GTDB lineage: Bacteria > Pseudomonadota > Gammaproteobacteria > Steroidobacterales > Steroidobacteraceae > RPQJ01. Next base: position 7,224 of record JAPLSF010000331.1, read on the forward strand.
CCGTCACCGTGAAATGCCGGATCGGCATCGACGAGCTCGAGGACTACGGCTTCTTCGAGTGGTTCGTGCTGGCCGTGCAGAAAGCGGGCGTCGACGTGTTCGTCGTGCACGCACGTAACGCCATCCTGCAGGGCCTGACGCCGAAGGAGAACCGCGAGATCCCGCCGCTGCGCTACGAAGTGCCGGAGCGACTCAAGCGCGAGCACCCCGAACTTACGGTGATCCTGAACGGCGGCATCAAGACCGTGCCCCAGGTGCGCGAGTGGTTGCCGAAGTTCGATGGCGTGATGATCGGCCGGCAGGTCTACCACGAGCCCTATCTGCTCGCCGAACTCGACGCGCACTTTCTCGGCCCTGGCTTCGTGCCGCCGTCGCGTGCGCAGGTGGTGGAACGCTATGCCGACTACGTCGAGCGCATGCTGGCGGACGGCCATCGCCTGCCGCTCATGCTGCGCCACATCCAGGGCCTCTTTGCCGGGCTGCCCAACGCCCGCATGTGGCGCCGTTACCTCACGGAGCACGCGATACAGCCCGGTGCTGGCTCCGAAGTGCTGCGGGATTCCCTGCGGATGTTCCGCGACGCGGCCTAGCGGTCGTTCGGGCGCCATCCCGCCCGCCTTGGCAAGCACGGCGCGACGGGCCACACCCGGTATAATGTAAAGTCGATCCGCATCAATCTGCCCGCGACCGGGCGCCCAGGGGGTCTTGCCGAGCGTGACCAGCACCGAGACGGAAGTTGCCGTCCTCTTCGCCGACGTCGTGGGCAGCACTCGCCTGTACGAGCTGCTCGGCGACCAGCGTGCGCGCGAGCTGATCCAGCTCTGCGTCGAGATCATGCGCGACGCGACCGGGCGCAACCGCGGCACCGTCATCAAGACCATCGGCGACGAAATCCTCGCGATCTTCCCCACCGCCGATGACGCCGTGAACGCCGGTGGCGAGATGCAGCAGGACATCGGCGCCCGACCCGAGCTCCTGGTGCAGGGCCAGCACGTGGCGATCCGTATTGGCTGCCACTTCGGGCCGGTCGTGCTCGAGAACAAGGATATCTTCGGCGGGTCGGTGCACACCGCAAACCGCATGACCAGCCAGGCCAAGGCCGGGCAGATCATCCTCTCGGCCGATACGGTCCGCCGCTGTTCGCCGGAGTGGCGCGCGGTTTCGCGTCGCGTGGACGTCACCTCGCTGCGTGGCCTCAACGAGGAAATGGAACTCTACGAGGTCCTCTGGCAGCAGGAAGACGCTACCAGCATGCTGCCCTCGATCGCGATGGGCGGCATGCACGGCGCCCGGTGTGTTCGCGTCCGGTACCTCGACAGCGAGATCGCGCTCGACGACGCCCGCAACGAAATCACGATGGGCCGGGCCGAGGAGAACAGCATCGTG
>JAPLSF010000247.1 GCA_026398785.1 Pseudomonadota bacterium
ACGAAGACAACGGCATCAAGTTCTTCGACGAGCACGGCAGCAAGCTGTCCGACGAACTCGAGGAACAGATCGAGGCGTACCTCGACCAACCGGCGCTCACGCGCGAATCGATCCACCTGGGCAAGGCCGCACGCGTCGACAGGGCGCGCGTGCAGTACCAGGAATTCTGCATGTCGGTGCTGCCGAAGGGCGCTGACCTGTCGGGACTGAAAGTCGTCATCGACTGCGCGAACGGCGCGGCCTACAAGGTGGCGCCGCGAGTGCTCACCGATCTCGGTGCGGAGATCATCCCGCTCGGCTGCTCGCCGAACGGCCGCAACATCAACCTGCGCTGTGGTTCCACGTCGCCCGAGCTGATCCAGGCGACGGTGTCGGGTGTGCATGCCGACGTCGGTATCGCGCTCGACGGTGACGGCGACCGGCTGGTGATGGTCGATCACCTTGGCCGCATCGCAGACGGCGATCAACTGCTTTACGTCATCGCTTCCGACCGCAAGCGCACGGGCACCCTGCAGGGACCCGTGGTCGGCACAGTGATGAGCAACCTTGGACTCGAGCAGAAGCTGCAAGCCGAGGGCGTGGAATTCCTGCGCGCGAAGGTCGGCGACCGTTACGTGCTGGCCATGCTCAAGGAGCACGGCGGCGTGCTCGGCGGCGAAACGTCCGGTCATTTGCTGTGCCTCGATCGTACGACGACGGGCGACGGTTTGATCAGCGCCCTGGAGGTGCTCGCCGTGATGAAGCGAACGGGGCTGCCGCTCGCCGAACTCGTTGCGGGCATGCCGAAGTTCCCGCAGGTGATGATCAACGTCCGCGTCAGGGAGCGCATCGATCCGTCGCAGTCCCCGGTCATCCAGGACGCCGTCAGGCGCGTCGAGGAGGGGCTGGGTTCGACGGGGCGGGTGGTGCTGCGGGCGTCCGGTACGGAGCCGGTCATCCGCGTCATGATCGAGGCTGAGGAAGAAGCGGTCGCATCCCGATACGCGAAAGAACTCGCGGATGTCGTGCGCACGGCCATCTGAGCGGCGGCCGTTCCGCATTGCTTTAACCCGGACCCGCCGCTAAGATCGCGCGCCTTTCGCGGCCGGCCCCTTTGGACCGGCATCGCTCACAAGTTTTCGGGAGTAGGTCAGCCATGCGTCAGCCGCTCGTCGCGGGCAACTGGAAAATGCACGGGTCACGCGCGGAAAACGCGAGTCTCGTCAGCGGTTTGCTCGATCTGTTGCAGCCGGGAAAGCGTGCGGAAATCCTGCTGTGCCCGCCGTTCCCGTACCTGATGGAAACCGGTCGCCTGCTGAAGGATTCCGGCGTGGCGCTCGGCGCCCAGTCGGTCTGCGCGGAATCGCAGGGTGCCTTCACGGGCGAGGTGTCCGCTGCGATGCTGAAGGACGTCGGTTGCTGCTACGTGCTGGTCGGCCACTCGGAGCGGCGCCAGCTGTTCGGGGAGAGCGACGCGCTCGTCGCACGGAAATTCGTGGCGGCCCAGGGCCAGGGACTGGTGCCGGTGCTCTGCGTGGGTGAAACCCTCGACGAGCGCGAGGGTGGCCAGACGACCAGCGTCGTGTCCCGCCAGCTCGAGGCCGTCCTGGCGGTCACCGGGGCGCAGGCGCTGGCCAAGGCGGTCATCGCGTATGAACCCGTCTGGGCGATCGGCACGGGCCGCACGGCTTCGCCGGAGCAGGCCCAGGAAGTGCACGCGATGATTCGTGCCAAGGTTGCGGAACGGGATGGTACAATAGGCGGATCGGTCAGGATCCTGTACGGCGGGAGCGTCAAGGCTTCCAACGCCCAGGAACTGTTTGCGATGCCAGATATCGACGGCGGACTCGTCGGCGGGGCGTCGCTCAAGGCGGATGAGTTCGCACGGATCTGCGCCGGCGCAGGTTGACGGCGAAGCGTCGTCGCCAGCAGGCATAAGGTTTCTTTGCGATGAATTGGCTGCAGACCCTCGCTGTCGTCTTCCACGTGCTGTTGGCGATTGCCATCATCGGCATCGTGCTGCTCCAGCGTGGTAAAGGCGCGGATGCCGGTGCCGGTTTCGGCGCAGGTGCCTCGGGCACGGTGTTCGGCGCGCGGGGCTCCGCCTCGTTCCTGTCGCGAACCACGGCGGTTCTTGCCACGCTGTTCTTCCTGACGAGCCTGGGCCTGACGTACCTGTTCAGCCAGCACAAGGAGGCAACCAGCGTCGTCGACACAGTCACGCAGGAAGCCCCGGCACCCGTGACGACGCCCGCTCCGCTGCCGTCGCTGCCCGCGGCGCCGGCCACCAGCACGCCTGCTCCGACGACCGCTCCGGCCACGCGCACTGAAGCTGCTCCCGCGCAGCAGGCTCCGTCGCCGTCGCCAGCACCGGCCGGCAACTGAAACGGGGACGAACTGAACGACGACGCGGATGTGGTGGAATTGGTAGACACGCTAGCTTGAGGGGTTAGTGCCGAAAGGCGTGAGAGTTCGAGTCTCTCCATCCGCACCAGAACGAACGAGGCGAGCCGAGGCTCGCCTTTTTCATTTGCGCTCTTACTGCACTGCAATCTGTGCTGTTAGAATTCTGGGCTAGTCGAACCCGCTTCAAGACTGCCCTTCGAGATGCTGGCGCAATACCTGCCGATCCTGATTTTTCTCGCGGTTGCAGGCGCTCTCGGCGTCCTCCTGCTCGTACTCGGCTACCTCTTCGCGCCAAGCCGGCCCGACGCTGCAAAGCTCTCGCCCTACGAGTGCGGCTTCGAAGCGTTCGAGGACTCGCGCATGAAGTTCGACGTGCGCTACTACCTCGTCGCCATCCTCTTTATCGTGTTCGATCTCGAAATCGCCTTCCTGTTCCCATGGGCCGTCGCGCTCGACTCGATCGGCATCGTCGCGCTCGCCGCGATGGGCGTGTTCCTGCTGGTGCTCGTGGTCGGCTTCGTCTACGAGTGGAAGAAAGGTGCGCTCGAATGGGACTAGAGGCACCGAGCAGCAGCGACGCGCCGGACCGCGGTGTGTTTACCACCTCGGTGGATGCGCTAATGAACTGGGCGCGCACCGGATCGATGTGGCCGATGACGTTCGGCCTCGCGTGCTGCGCCGTCGAAATGATGCACGCGGGTGCCGCGCGCTACGACCTCGACCGGTTCGGCATCGTCTTCCGTCCGAGCCCGCGCCAGTCCGACGTGATGATCGTGGCCGGCACGCTGGTCAACAAGATGGCGCCGGCGCTGCGCAAGGTCTACGACCAGATGCCCGAGCCACGCTGGGTCATCTCGATGGGTTCGTGCGCGAACGGCGGCGGCTACTACCACTACTCGTATGCCGTGGTCCGCGGTTGCGACCGGATCGTGCCCGTCGACGTGTACGTGCCGGGTTGTCCTCCGTCCGCCGAGGCGCTGATCTACGGCCTCATCCAGCTGCAGAAGAAAATCCACCGCACGCAGACGATTGCGCGCTGAGCACGGTCGAGCAGATTCATGAACCAGGCGTTGGAACGACAGGTTGCGCGCGTCGAATCGCGCTGCGGCGAGCTGACGTTCGAAGTCGCGCCGAACACGCTGCGCACGGTCTGCCAGGCCCTGCGCGACGAGGCCGGCTGGAACTTCGAGCAACTCATCGACCTGTGCGGCGTCGACTATGTGTCGTACGGCCAGGACGAATGGAATACCGACACCGCGACGTTCCGTGGCTTCAGCCGCGGCCGTGCAGCCCAGACCTCGACCCTCTCGCGGCCTGCGGCCGGCCTCTCCCAGCAAGCCGGAGGAGGTGAAGACGCGGGAGAAGGCGCGGAAACGCGTTTCGCCGTCGTTTATCACCTGCTGAGCGTGCAGCACAATCGCCGTTTGCGCCTGCGCACCTGGTGCGAACCCGGTGAACCGCCGATGGTCGACTCAGTCATCGCAATCTGGAAAGCGGCCGACTGGTTCGAGCGCGAGGCGTTCGACCTCTTCGGCATCCTGTTCCGCGGCCACCCGGACCTGCGGCGCCTGCTGACGGATTACGGTTTCATCGGCCATCCGTTCCGCAAGGATTTCCCGCTCTCGGGCAACGTCGAAGTCCGCTACGACCCGGCC
>JAPLSF010000225.1 GCA_026398785.1 Pseudomonadota bacterium
CGGCCGATGCCGTCAGCGACTGCGTCGACGAAGTGCTTGAGCGCATCGCGCGCGCAAAGTCGCCGGTGATGATGCTGGGCGTGGAGGTGCGGCGCTTCCGGCTCGAGGCGCCGGTCGCCCAGTTGGCGCGCCAGCTCGGCATCCCGGTCGTGACGTCGTTCATGGGTCACGGCCTGCTGTCGGCGCACGACTCGCCACTGGTGGGCGCGTACCTCGGCACAGCCGGCGATCCGGGCATCACGCACCTGGTCGAGGACTCGGACTGCCTCGTGCTGCTCGGCGTCACGCCGTGCGACACGAACCTCGGCGTCTCGGAGCATGCGATCGCGCCACGCACGACGATCCTGGCGCACAGCCGGTCCGTCGGCGTAGGCCATCATCGTTATCCAGACGTACCGCTCGCGGCGCTGGTCAAAGGCCTGCTGGCGCGGCTTGCGCGCGAGCCACGCGCACGGCGTGCCCTGCCCGACCTGCAGATGCAACCGCCGGCCGCGTTCGTTGACGACCATGCGCCACTGTCGCCGACCGACATTGCGGCCGCGATCAACGACGCGTTTGCCCGACGCGGAGCGCTGCCGCTGGCCGCGGACATGGGCGACTGCATGTTCGCCGCGTTCGACATCGGCCACTCCGAACTCGTCGCCCCCGGCTACTACGCCAGCATGGGCTACGGGGTACCGGCGGGACTCGGCTTGCAGGCAGCGACCGGACGACGTCCGCTGGTCCTGGTGGGCGACGGCGCGTTCCAGATGACCGGCTGGGAACTCGGCAACTGCCGTCGCTACGGCTGGGATCCGATCGTCGTGGTGTTCAACAACCGCAGCTGGGAAATGCTGCGCGTGTTCGAGCCGGGTTCGTCACTGTATGAGCTCGACGACTGGGACTTCGCGGGCTGCGCGGCGCCGCTGGGCGGGATCGGGGTCCGCGTCAACACGCGCCACGAGTTCGCAGTGGCGCTCGAGCGCGCCATGGCAGAGCGTGGGCGGTTCCAGCTGATCGACGCCACGCTGCCGCGCGGGTCGGTCTCGACGTCGCTCGCCCGGTTCGTCGCGACGCTGAAGCAGCGCCAACGTATCGCGCCCGGCGACTGAGCGGACGTCGACGTTTCAGCTGAAACGTCAAGACCAGCTACGCAGTCCACAACTAACAGTCTGCTGCCGGCCCGAAACGGACCTCGCTGATTGGGCCACCTCTTGTAGGCCCTCGCAGCGCGTCTCACGGGTACTGCTACAAGGCGGGGATGAAATTCAAGGCGTACCAGGCTGTCAACAAATACATGGCCGCAATGACGCCCAGCTGAATGCGTGGGGATTCGAACATCCAGGCTGTGACGATGAGACCGATCTGGGCGATTCCAAGCAACTTCACGGTCGACGATTGAAAGCCCGCCAGCATCAGGTTCGCGAGATGCCCGAGGATCAAGTAGAAAAAAAGGCCGGTCAGAAATTTGCGTCGTACGGCGGCATGGTGAGCCGCGAGATCAACCGGCTCCTTGATTTCAACCTCGGGCACGATCAGCCAGCAATTTACAAAGAGGATGGCACCGAGCAAGAGCAGGAAGCAGACGAATCCCAGCGACCACAGGGGATCGTTACGCGCGTGCCAGACGGAGAACCAATAGTCGACGCACATGAACGCCATGAAACCGATCCATCCGACCAGCGGTATGGACCATCGACTCACGCCTGCCTTGATGATCTTCGTGATGCCGATCAATAGATGCGTGAGTGCAAGCGATATGACGATCGACAGCAGCACGCTGACATATTCGAAAGGGGTCATTCAGCACCAGGAAGTGTCATGGAACTCCTCTCGCGACTCTGCACCCGACGAGACTACTGACGTCGTCATAGCGTAGCCCAGGGTCGATCGACTCGCCTTCGATGAGGAAGAAACCCCTCGCACGCGGCACGGCATAGCGCTCCGGCGGTGGCGAGATCCACCGGGTCTTCTCCGGCGGGTCACTGCGACAGATTCAGCTTGCGCAGGAGGGCCGCGTAGCGTGGGTCGCCGATCAGTCCACTGAGCAGTGGATCGCCCTGCAGCCACATGATCCCGGGATCCTTACTGGCGACCGCAGCCTCCAACCATCGAAACGCCTGGTCGGCATCACCCAGGTAGGCGTGGGTTTCGGCGATCTGGAACTCGGCGCCCGTCGACTCGCGCTGCATGTCGGCGAGCGCGGCTCGAGCTGCCGTGTCGCGGCCCTGCGCGTGATACCCGAGAGGCAGGCCGAACGTCCGCCAGCCCGGAGTGGCCTCTGCCTCGAATGCGGCAACTGCCGCGTTCACCTTCCCTTGCGCCAACAGAATCCGGCCGAGTTCGTAGTGAGCCACCGGGTAACCGGCGCTGAGTTCAAGCACTTGCCGGATCTCTCTTTCCGCCTCGATCAGACGGTTCGAGTAGCACAGCATTCGGGCGAAATAGCGCCGGGCCAACAGGTTGAGGGGATCGCGACCAAGTGCCTGCCGCAGGAACGTTACCGCTTCCTCCGCGTTCCCCAAGGCCTGCCGGATGGTAGCCGTGACCAGGAACAACACCGAGTTTCCGGGGTCGAGCTCGCAGGCGCGGGCGAGGCGCGCTTCGCTGCCACGCCAGTCATGATCGACATTCACCAGCACGACGCCGAGCGAGGAGTAGGCGTCGCCGAGGGTGGGATCCAGCGCGATGGCCTTTTCGGCTGCAGCCCGGCTGAGCGCATAGCCCTGATCAAGCGCGACGTAGCTGTTGCCAACCTGCCGTACGTAGACGGCCGCGAGGCCCGCCCAGGCCCGCGCGTAGCCGGCGTCCAGTGCGAGCGCGCGCTGGTAGCAGTCGACCGCCTTCTCGAGGTCGGCCTGCGTCTCGCGTTCCCTGAAGTACTGCCCTTGCAGGTAGAGGTTGTGAGCCTCGGCATTCGTCGCCGTCGTGCTCGCGCTCGGCACGGCTGCCAGCAGCGTCAGTTTGAGCTTGTCGACGACCGCGCGCGCAATGTCGTCCTGGATCTGGAAGATGTCGTCCAGGGTCCGGTCGAATGTCTCGGACCAGAGGTGATAGCCGTTGTCGCCGCGTACCAGCTGCACGGTGATCCGCAGCCGGTTACCGGCCTTGCGGACGCTCCCTTCGAGCACGTGGGCGACGTTGAGCGCCTGGCCGATTTCGCCGGCAGTGACTGGCCGACCGCGAAACGAGAACGACGAGGTGCGGGCTGGAACCCGCAGCTCCGGAATTCGGGCGAGCAGGTTGATCAGTTCCTCGGCGAGGCCGTCCGAGAAGTACTCCTGCTTCTTGTCGGCGCTCATGTTGACGAATGGCAGCACTGCGATCGAATGTTCCGGGGCCGCGCTTGGCCTGGACGCGACAGGGTGGATATAAGCCGCGGCAGCGGGCGCAAGCCGGGGCAATGTCGGTCTCCCAGGCTCAACGCCCGACAGCAGTTGCGCTACGCGCGCGACGAACGCGGGCGGCACCTCGTTGGCTGGCAGGCGCGTCCAATGCACGGCGCGAAATGGCTCCGGCACACTCGCCTCCAGCGGGTTCGTAGCGTCGATGACGACCGGCAGGAGAAAGGCTCTTTCCTCGGCCATGTCATGGGTGCGGGCGATGGCAAGCTTCCACTCGCGCCGGAAATAGCCTTCAAGCCGCGCCTGGGTGTTGGCCGAGATGATCGGGACGAAGAGCGCGCAATCGCGAATCTCGCGGCGGATTCTCTGGTCCCAGGCATCGCCGCCGCGCAGCTCGCTCTGATCGAACCAGACTTCAAGGCCGATCCCTCGGAGCGCATCGAAGATACGCCGCGCTGCCTCTGCATCCTGGGATGCGTAGCTCAGGAATATGGCCCTCGACGGACTAGTCATCAGCCTCCAGCTCCTGCCGGCCACAGCGCGGAATCGCCACCAACGGCGTGCCGACGGGATGGCCCGCATTGTCCTGCGTCTCAGTGTCCCCGCCAGTGGATCCCAGTGGGCGTATGCGCCTTCGCGTTACGAGCGGCATCTTATCGGATTCGGGAACACGCACTTCCGGGCCGATCGACCGACTGGATCTGGCCGAAGCCGGTCACTTGGGTCACAAATGCTGGCTCTCACCGCATCCCTCTCCCGCTCATGCCGGAGAGGGAGTGCATGCCGGTGGCACTGGCTCAGATTCGCATCAGTTTCGCGTAGATCGGCGCGACCCAGCTACCGATCAGGCGCACGGCATAGTGCGACATCTTCGCGTCGAAGTATTCGATGTTGAGCGCCTCGGTGTAGCCGCGCACGAAGAACTTCGTGGCGCTGTAGACCGCGTGATGCGGCGAGCCGTACTCGGCGGAGGTCGACGCCATGGCGATCATGTGCGCGCCGGGTGCGGCTGCCTTGAGGTAGGGCAGCGCCGCATCAAACGCATGCATCACTCCCTTGACGTTGACGTCGACCTGCAGGTCTTTCTGCCCGGGCGTGACCTGATCGTCAGGGGCCATGAACAGGACGCCCGCGTTGGCGAAGATGGTGTCGAGCTTGCCGCCATGCCGCGCGGCGAAGTCATCGATCGCACACGCGACGGCAGCACGATCCCGCACATCCGCCACGTAAGGCGTGAAGCGCTCGCGTCCGATCGCGTCGGCAAGGGTATTCACGGGTTCGGGCCGCAGGTCGCAGCCACCGACGTGCCAACCCTCCGCCGCGAACCGTCGTGCGGTTGCAGAACCGATGCCGCCGCCAGCGCCGGTGATGAAGATGGATCCATTCATGGTTCGACTGGTCATAGGTCACGCTCAGTGAGTGGTGATTCGGACCGACCCGATCATGGCATTGCATTTGCCGCTGCCGGCCTCTCTAATGCCGCAACTTACCCGCCGGGAC
>JAPLSF010000235.1 GCA_026398785.1 Pseudomonadota bacterium
GCTCGATTCGAAACGGTTAGAGCGACTCGAGCCGGCGCGTCACCAGCACGGCGAGATCGCGTGCCATCGCCTCGCGGATGATGGTCTCCTCGCGGTCTTTCGCGAGCAGCTGCGTTTCGTCGAAACTCAGGTTGCGGATCATCTCGAGCGGTTGCAACTCGAGCACTTCCCTGCCGCCGCGGTCCACCGAGTACTCGATCGAGTAGAAGATCTCGTATTCCTGCGGCGTGTTGCGCGCGGAAACCGAGAGCACGCGTCGCCCACTGCGATCGCGCTGGATACGCACGACCGTGTCCGCTTCCGCCGACGTGCCCGTCAGCTGGCCGCCTGAACGCTCGATGGCTCGGCGCAGCTCCACGGCAAAGGGCGTGACTTCGTCGGCCGTGATCAGGTGGAACTTGCGCATTCCCTCAGGCAGTGAGCCGCTGCCCTGCAGGTGGAAGCCGCAACCCGCCAGCAGGAATGCAGCGACGAGCAGGGCAAACGTCGCCCGCAAGGCGTTCATACGACCACGTTCGCGAGCTTGCCGCGCACGTAGACGAACTTGCGGATCGGCTTGCCCTCGATGTACCTGAGCACGCCCTCGTCGGCCAGGGCCACCTCGCGCACGGTCGCCTCATCGGCGCTCGCCGGCACCGTGACGCGCCCACGCAACTTGCCGTTCACCTGCACGACCACTTCGATCGCGTCGCGTACCAGCGCGTCTGCATCGACCTGCGGCCAGCGCTCGTCGATGACTGCACCCGCATGACCCAGCTCGTGCCACAAAGCGTGGCAGGCGTGCGGCACGACCGGCGCCAGGCCCAACACCACAATTTCGAGCGCCTCCTGCAGCACCGCGCGGCCCTGCGTACTGCGGTCATCGAACCTGGCGAGCGCATTCATGAGTTCCATCACCGCGGCGATCGCAGTGTTGAACGTGCGGCGGGTGCCGATGTCGTGAGTGATCTTGCGCAAGGCCTCGTGCACCTGGCGCCGGATGTCGCGTTGCGCAGGTGACAGCGCCGCCTTGTCGAGGACCGCGTCGAGCGGACCGCCCTGCACGTGCTGATGCACAGCCCTCCACAACCGCTTCATGAAGCGGAACGCGCCTTCGACGCCCTCGTCGCTCCATTCGAGCGATTGCTCGGGCGGCGCCGCGAACATCATGAACAGACGCGCCGTATCCGCGCCGTATGTCTCGACCAGCGACTGCGGATCGACGCCGTTGTTCTTCGACTTCGACATCGTGCCGATGCCGGACGTCTCGACCGGCTGCCCGTCTGCACGCAGCACCGCACCGATCGGCGCACCCTTGAGGATCGCGTGCTCGATGCCGCCGATGTACTGGTCGACGGGCATCCAGTACTGCGCGCGCGCGTCCACCATCGCGCGCTCGTTGTTGGCGCTGGCGTAACGGAAGTAGTACCAGGACGAGTCGACGAACGTGTCCATCGTGTCCGTTTCGCGGCGTGCCGGCTTGCCGCACTGCGGGCAGCGGCACTCGAGGAACTTCGCATTCCTGAGCAGCGGATTGCCGCTGCCATCCGGCACGAGTTCTTCGGGCAGCACGACCGGCAGCTGGTCGTCAGGCACGGGCTGCACGCCGCAGTCGCCGCAATGGATCAGCGGGATCGGGCAGCCCCAGTAGCGCTGGCGCGAAATGCCCCAGTCGCGCAGCCGGAAGTTCACGCGACGCCTGCCGCGGCCCTGCGCCTCGAACAGCTTCGCGAACGCGTCGAACGCTTCGTCGAAGTTGAGGCCGTCGAACTGCCCGGAATTGATCAGCGTGCCGTGTTCCAGGTACGCCTCTTCGTCGATGTTGGCGAGCGAGCCGTCTGCTGGCTGCACGACCTGGTGGATGCGCAGGCCGTAGCGACGCGCGAACTCGTAGTCGCGCTGGTCGTGCGCAGGCACCGCCATCACCGCGCCCGTGCCGTAACCCATGAGCACGAAGTTCGCGACCCAGACCGGGACACGCTCGCCGCTGATCGGGTGGATGACGTGGATGCCGAGCGGCATGCCGCGCTTCTGCATCGTCTCGAGCGCGGCTTC
>JAPLSF010000229.1 GCA_026398785.1 Pseudomonadota bacterium
GGCGAAGGAACTGGGGCCGCCCATTGCCGATCTGTCGGGCGACCGCCAGGCGATCATTGCCGCGTTGGACCTTGTGTTCACCGGCATCCGAGCAGGTCACGCCCGCTCGAAGCAGGCCACAGTCTCGACGTGTTCCGTGTAAGGCATCAGGTTGAAAGCGCGGAGGCTGCTCAATCGCAACTTCCGCCCGGCAGTCAGCCGGGTCGTGTCGGCCAGAAGCGATTCGAGCCCGCAGCTCACGTACACGAATCGCTGGGGCGGATCTGCGACCAGGTGGTCCAGGAGTTCACGATCCAGACCCTTGCGGGGCGGATCCGCGATCACGACGTCGGCGTCGAGTGCCGCAGACGCCATTTCGCCAGCGGAACCGGCAACGACCTCGATTGTTTCCCGCTCGGCCGGCTCCAGTGCATCGAGCCCTAGCGCAAGGCCCTGCAGCGACGGCGGGCTCACTTCATTCATTCGCAGGTGACTGACGCGCGACAGCACCGACAGGCCGATCGCACCGACGCCGTGACTGACGCGCGACAGCACCGACAGGCCGATCGCACCGACGCCGGCATAGAACTCGGCGACGCGCGCCCCGACCGGCACCTGCTCGCGCACGTGTTCGATGATGCGCTCCGCGATGTCGAGATTGTTCTGGCCGAACGCGCCGGGCGGGTAATGCACCGCAGCTCCACCAAAGCGCTCGACGACGCTCGGCGGTCCGCACCAGTGCGAAAACTCGCGGCCCAGGATCGTGTTGGACCGCTCGCATTGCGTGTTGAACCACAGGCTGTGCAGCTCGTCGCCGAGCCGGTCGCGGATCAGGTCCAGGCAGTGGGCCAGTGGCTCGGCTGTCGGGCTGTTGCCGACGAGCACGACCTGCGCGGTCTCGGAGCTGCGCTCCACCACGACCTGCAGGTAACGGGCGAGGCCGCGATGGACGGTCTCGGTAAAGGGCGTGATCTCCGCATCGACGAGGGCGCGTCGCACGATGGCAGCCACGCGGTTGATCAGCAGATGCTGGACGACGCAGTTCGGAATATGCACCACTCGATGCGTGCCGAGTTCGAACATACCGAGCTTCGGCGCGCCCAACCGACCCCGAATGGCCAGGCGGGCACGCAACCGAAAGCCCTTCAACGCACCCGACACCACGGGAACACCTGGCAAGCCATGAGCGCGGGCCAGCGATTCCAGCGCGGACAGCACTTCGGCGCCGATGTCTGGTTCGCCGAAGCGCGGACAGCCCGGGCAGGGGGGGCGGTGGGAGCAGGTCAGCATTGTCGCGGGCGTCAGGTGGCCCACGCCGCGCCGAATACGCGCAGCAGGTTGGTGCCGAGGATTTTTTCGATCCGGTCGTCCGAATGGCCGCGCAGGCTGAGACGGTCCGCCAGCTGCTCGAAGCGCCGCGGCGTGTTCAGTTCGTTCGCGAACAGGTAGCCGTCTTCGGACTCCTGCGGTGCGGCAATGCCGGCTGCCTTGCGGCGAGCGACATTTGCCGTAAACGACTGCACGAATTCGGGCGTCAGTGCGATGGTCGAGAGCGTGCCATCCGTGCCGATCGAGACGTGCTCCTCGCCCGCGACGTTGACCGCGTGCTCGATGTGACGCACGACGTCGTCGGCCGTGGGTTGCCTGCCACCCGAGAGGTAGGGCATGACGTAGATGCCCGACGCACCGCCCTTGTCGGCCACCGCACGCAGCTCAGCGTCGGTGCGATTGCGAGGGTGATCGGCGAGCGCCGCGCATCCCGTGTGCGTGAATGCGACGGGGCACGTCGAGTGACGGATAGCGTCGGCCGCAGTGACGCGCCCGCAGTGACTCGCGTCCACGAGGATGCCCAGCGCGTTCATGCGCTCCACCGCCTCGTGTCCGACGTTGCTGAGTCCCGCGTCGGACGGCTCCATGCAGCCATCGCCAAGCCGGTTGCGCCGGTTGTAGGTCGGCTGGATCACGCGGATGCCGAGGCGGTGAAACGTCTCGAGCCGGTTCAGGTCGGTCTCGAAACACACGCCGTCCTGAAAGCCATACATGAGCCCGGTCCGGCCGCTCACTTTCGCTGCGCGGATATCGGCGACCGACCGCACGCGGAGCAGGGCGGCCGGGTAGCGGTCGACTTCCTGTTCCCAGCGCATGATCGACGCGACTGACTTCTGGTACGCTTCGTCGGGTGGCATGCTGCCCACTTCGCCGACCGTGAGGTGCAGGCACGTCATGCCCGACACCTTGATGTCGTCGACCTCGCTGGTCGTCAGCTCTGCGCCGTCCTCGGTTGCGTGCCCACCGGGTCCGCCCAGACCGTCGATGACGATCGCGCGCGAATACATGTTCATCGACCCGCCGCAGCCATGGGCTGGATGCCGAGCGCGCGGCACAACGCGTCGGGATCGAACAAGGCACCGTCCTTGATGACGAGGCGCAGTCGGCGCACGTCGCCGATGTTCCGGCTCGGATCGCCGTCGACGAGAATCATGTCGGCCAGCTTGCCCGGCATGATCGAGCCGAGTTCACCATCCCGGCCGACGAGACGGGCGGCGTCGAGCGTAGCGATCCGCAGCACCTCTGACGCAGGAACGCCGGCCTCGACGTAGAGTTCGAGCTCGCGCGGGAGCATGAACCCGGGCATCGCATCGGTGCCTGCGACGAAGGGCACACCCGCGCTGCGCACGGCCATCAGCATGCGCTGCATCTGCGGCAGCGCCTCGCGATAGCGC
>JAPLSF010000056.1 GCA_026398785.1 Pseudomonadota bacterium
CGGTGCTGCCGTCGACCGCGTGGGTCACGCCCTTGGGCAGCGTAACCGGCCTTTTTGCAACTCGTGACATGGTCTTGGTCCTGTTCCTTGCGCCGTGTCTTACGACACGATGCAGAGCACTTCGCCGCCGTGACCGCCGGCACGGGCTTCGCGGTCGGTCATCACGCCCTTGGAGGTCGAGATGATCGCCACGCCCATGCCGCCGAGAATCTTCGGCAACTCGTCCTTCGCCTTGTAGATGCGCAGGCCGGGACGGCTCACGCGCTCGATGCGTTCGATGACCGGGCGGCCCTGGTAATACTTCAGGCGCACCTTGACGGTCGGCTTCCTGGCATCGCCGTCGATGGCGAAGTCTTCGATGTAACCTTCGTCCTTCAACACCTTGGCCAGGGCCAGTTTGACTCGCGACGACGGCGCGGCGATCTCGGGCTTGCCCGAGAGCTGGCCGTTGCGAATGCGGGTGAGGAAGTCCGCGATGGGATCCGACATGCTCATGCTGTTACTCCAGTACCCGGCTTACCAGCTGGCCTTGCCGAGGCCCGGGATGTCACCGCGCATCGTCGCTTCGCGCAGCTTCTGCCGCCCGAGGCCGAACTTACGGTAGACGCCGCGGGAGCGGCCGGTGATCGCGCAGCGGTTGCGCACCCGTGAGGCGCTGGAGTCGCGCGGCATGGCATTCAGCTTGCGCTGCGCCTCTTCCCGCTCGGCATCCGTGGACTTCGGGCTGCGGATAGCTTCCTTGAGCTGGGCTCGCTTGGCAGCGTGCTGCTTCACGAGCTTCTCGCGGCGCTTCTCGCGCATGATCATGCTGGTCTTCGCCATTTTTCCTGTCCTACTTGCGGAACGGGAAGTTGAAGGATTCGAGCAACGCCCGGCCTTCCCGGTCGTCGCGTGCCGTGGTCGTAATCGTGATATCCATCCCGCGGATCGCGTCGACCTGGTCGTAGGCGATTTCCGGGAAGATGATCTGTTCCTTGACGCCGAACGAGTAATTGCCGCGGCCGTCGAACGAGCGGGCCGACACGCCGCGGAAGTCGCGGATGCGCGGCATCGCCACGTTGATCAGGCGGTCGAGGAACTCGTACATGCGGGCGCCGCGCAGCGTCACGCGCGCGCCGACCGGCACGCCCGCGCGCAGCTTGAACGCCGCGATCGCCATGCGCGACTTCGTCACCACCGGCTTCTGGCCGGTGAGCGCGGTCAGGTCTTTCAAGGCGCCGTCCATCGCCTTCTTGTCGGCAACGGCTTCGCCCACGCCCATGTTCACCGAGATCTTGGTGATCCTCGGCACCTGCATTGGATTCGTCACCGCCAGGCTCGTCATGAGCTTGGCGACGATCTCGTCCCGGTAAACTTTCTGCAGCCTTGCCATCTCATCCGACCTCGATTCAGGCGTCCACGACTTCGTCGTTGGACTTGAAGAAACGCACCCGACGTCCATCGGCGAGCGTGCGGATGCCCACGCGGTCACCCTTCTTCGCAACCGGGTTCCAGAGCTGCACGTTCGAGAGGTGGAGGTAGGCCTCCTTCTCGACGATGCCGCCCTGCGTGCCCTTCTGCGGATTGGGACGCGTATGGCGCTTGACCATGTTCACGTTCTCGACCAGCACCTTTTCACCCAGCACGCGGATGACGGTGCCGCGCCGGCCCTTGTCGCGGCCGGTAATGACGACGACTTCGTCGCCCTTGCGGATCTTGTTCATACCCTTTGCCCTCGAACCTTGCGCGCGCCGTGCTTACAGCACTTCGGGCGCGAGCGAGATGATCTTCATGAACTGCGTCGTGCGCAGTTCGCGTGTGACCGGTCCGAAGATACGGGTGCCGATCGGCTCGAGCTTGTTCGTGAGCAGCACCGCGGCGTTGCCGTCGAAGCGGATCAGCGAACCATCCGGGCGGCGCACGCCGAACGCGGTGCGGACCACCACGGCGTCGTAGACCTCGCCCTTCTTGACCTTGCCGCGCGGGATGGCGTCCTTGACACTCACCTTGATCACGTCGCCCACGGTGGCATAGCGGCGCTTGGAGCCGCCGAGCACCTTGATGCACATGAGCCGCTTGGCGCCGCTGTTGTCGGCGGCCGCGAGCATTGTCGACATCTGGATCATTTCAGTGGTCCTTCTGCTGCAGCTCAGACGGCGCCGGCGCGCTTGACGACGCGCACGACCTTCCAGGCCTTGCGGGCCGAGAGGCGGCGGCATTCGGCGATGTCGACGACGTCGCCTTCCTTGCACTCCGAGTTCTCGTCGTGCGCGAGGAGCTTGGTGGTGCGGCGGATGAACTTGCTGTA
>JAPLSF010000107.1 GCA_026398785.1 Pseudomonadota bacterium
GGAAGGCCGGGAAGGCCGGGAAGTCGAGGAAATCAGACGTCGCGCAGGCTGGCCGGGACGTAAGGACCGATGCACGCGACGAGTTCGTCGAACACCTTCGGCGTGCCCGCGACGACATGACCGCCCTGCGTGTATGGCTGACCCGTGAGCGTGCCGATGCGGCCGCCCGCCTCGGTGATCAGGAGCGTGCCGGCGGCGGTGTCCCACGCGCTCAGCCCGATTTCCCAGAAGCCGTCGACGCGGCCCGCTGCGACGTAGGCGAGGTCGAGCGCAGCGGCCCCCGGGCGGCGCACGCCCGCCGTCGTCAGCATCATGGCCTTGAGCATCGGCATGTAGTCGTCGAGCCAGCGCGAGTTGTCACGCTGGGGGAAGCCGGTGGCCACCAACGCGCCTTCTAGCGTCGTCTGCTTGCTGACGCGGATGCGACGGCCGTCGACCTGAGCACCACCGCCACGAGAGGCAGTGAAGAGTTCCTGGCGCATCGGGTCGTACACCACGGCGTGCTCGAGCCGGCCACGGTGCTCTACCGCGATCGACACGGCGAAAACCGGGAAGCTGTGCAGGAAATTGGTCGTGCCGTCGAGGGGGTCGATGATCCAGACGAATTCGTCGCCGCCGCTGCGGCCGGATTCCTCGGCGAGGAAACCGTGATCGGGATGGACGCGCCGCACCGTTTCGATGATGTCACGCTCGGCCATGCGGTCGATTTCCGTGACGAAATCGTTGCGGCCCTTGGCCATAATGCTGCTGGTAGGCACCCGGTCGAGGTTGCGCACGATCAGGTCCCCCGCGCGGCGGGCGGCGCGGACGGCGATATTGAGCATCGGCTGCATGTTCATGCGGCTTCTCGACGTTGGCAGGTGGGCAAGAGCGGCAGGGATGGACCCGCCAAAGGACCGCTAGAATACCAGAGCATGTCCATCCGCATCGTCCTCGTCGGCACGTCACACCCGGGCAACATCGGTGCAGCGGCTCGCGCCATGAAGACGATGGGCATGGAATCGCTCTATCTGGTGGCGCCAGAACGATTCCCCGCGACGGAGGCCACCGTCATGGCAGCCGGCGCCCACGATGTCCTGCAGAACGCGCGGGTCGTGCCCGACGTGCGCACCGCGATCGCCGATTGTGGCCTGGTCGTCGGCACGACTGCCCGTGGCCGGCACTTGTCATGGCGCATCGTCGAGCCGCGCGCAGCGGCGCTCGAGATCGCAGCGGCCTCGCAGGCGAGTGAGGTGGCCATCCTGTTCGGCGCGGAGCGTACTGGCCTGCAGAATGACGAACTGCAGTTGTGCCACACGCTGCTCACGATTCCGACCGGCGCGGTCTACACATCGCTGAACCTCGCGATGGCGGTGCAGGTCATTGCGTACGAAGTGTGCCTCGCGCTGCGCGACCGTGACACGGCAGTGACGCGCGGCGAGGGGCCCGTGCCGCTCGCCAGCGCCGCCGACATGGAGAAGTTCTATTCACAGCTGGAACAGGTGCTCGACGAGATCGACTTCAAGGACCGCACGGGATCGGGCCACCTGATGGCGCGTCTGCGCCGGTTGTTCCAGCGCACGGTGCTCGACCAGAACGAGAACAACATCCTGCGCGGAATTCTTACGGCCGTGCAGGGCAAGCGCCGGCGTGCGGGCGAGCCTCACGCGCCCAAGGCGGAATCCCCGCCATGAGCTCACGGCCGATCTACCTCGACAACGCGGCGACGACTGCCGTCGATCCGCGCGTGATCGCGGAGATGAATTCGTGCCTCGGAGCCGATGGGGACTTCGCCAATCCGTCCTCGGCCAACCATGTGTATGGGCGTGAGGCCGGCGCACGCGTCGAACAGGCGCGCGCCGAAGTCGCAGCACTGGTGAACGCTGCGCCGGAGCAGATTCTCTTCACCTCGGGCGCGACGGAAGCGAACAACCTGGCATTGCTCGGCGCGGCACGGTTCCATCGCAATCGATCACGACACCTGGTGACATCGCGCACCGAACATCCGGCAGTGCTCGACGCCTGTCGCCAGCTCGAGCGCGAAGGGTGCGTCGTCACGTACCTGAAGCCCGGCCCCTCGGGTATCGTCGAAGTTGAGCAAGTCGCCGCAGCCCTGCGTCCCGACACGCTGCTCGTGTCGCTGATGCACGTGAACAACGAAATCGGCGTGAGCATCGACATTGGCTCGGTCGGTCGCCTCTGCCGCAAGAGCGGCGTGCTGTTCCACGTCGACGCCGCGCAGAGCGCAGGAAAGTTGCCGATCGACGTACAGAGCGACGCGATCGACTTGTTGTCGCTCACCGCACACAAGCTCCATGGGCCTAAAGGCATCGGCGCGCTGTGCATTCGCCGTGAGCCGCGCCTCGGGCTGGTACCGCTGCAGTTCGGCGGCGGCCAGGAGCGCGGCCTGCGTTCCGGCACGTTGCCTACGCACCAGATCGTCGGTCTCGGCTGTGCGTTCCGCATCGCACGCGAATCGATGAATGTGGACATCCCGCGAATCGCCGGTCTGCGTGAACAACTCTGGGGCGTGCTCGCCGGCATTCCTGGCGTTGAACTCAACGGCGACCCGGTGCGACGAGTGGCGGGCATCCTGAACGTCACGGTCGACGGCGTGGAGGGCGAGACGCTGCTGCTCGCGCTCGCGGATCTCGCCGTGTCCTCGGGCTCGGCCTGCGCGAGCCTGCACGCCGAGCCGTCCTACGTGCTGCGCGCGCTCGGTCGCAGCGACCGCCAGGCACAAAGCTCGTTGCGCTTGAGCCTCGGGCGCTTCACGACGCCTGGGGAGGTCGAACGGGCCGGCTCCCGGATTCGTGCAGAGATCGTCAGGCTCAGGGCGGGTGAGCCCCGTTCCGGGGCCTTGCTCGACGTAGCCGACGATCCCCGGTACAACGCCGAGGTTCGGCGCCGTCTCCACGCCTTGCCGGGTTGGGGTGCCTTGCCGGACGTCCCATCCGTCGCCAAGGGTCGGGCGGGCGACCGGGAACAGGGGGCCGAAGTCGTAATTGCGGTCCGGATCGAGCGCAACCGTGTAGCCGAGGCCCGCTTCCAGGCTTTCGGCTGTCCACATGTCCTCGCCGCCGCTTCGTGGTTGGCGGAAACCGCGCTGGGCCTGGATTGCGGCCAGCTGGCGGCCTGGGACTGGCAGGAAGCCGCGCGGGTGCTGGATGTTCCCCCGGCCAAATTCGGGCGGTTGATCACGTTGCAGGATGCATTGCGTGCCGTCGTCCGGAACTGGCCCGGCGCAGCCCGGTCTACGGTGTAGAATTTTCCCGGCCACCACCCGCCGAGGACACCGCCGCATGTCGATTTCCCTGACTCCTGCCGCCGCCGAACGCGTCCGCACGTTCATGGCCAGCCGAGGCATGGGCATCGGATTGCGGTTGGCCGTGAAGCAGACGGGCTGCTCCGGTTTTGCCTACGTCGTCAGCTACGCCGATGAGCTCGGCGCCAGGGACGTCGTCTTCGAGGTAGCAGACGTCAAGGTCGTCGTTGACGCAGAGAGTCTCAAGTACGTCGACGGCACCGAAATCGACTTCGTGCGCCAGGGGCTCAACGAGGCCTTCAAGTTCCGCAATCCGAACGTCAAGGGCGAGTGCGGCTGCGGCGAGAGCTTCAACGTCTAACTGCCCGTCCGGGCTATGTTTTCTTGGCCGGTGGGTCCCGTCCGGGTATACTGCACCGTTACGTTTTCAGGTTGGCCCCGTCCGGACCCGCGCTTGCGCGGGTTTCAGGTTTTTGGGGCTGGTTCGTCACAGCCGGCAGGCTGGCCTGTCGGGCAATCATTCCAAGGATCCGTATGTCCCTCGAACGCACGCTTTCCATCGTCAAGCCGGACGGTGTCCGCAAGAACGTCGTCGGCGACGTCTACCATCGCTTCGAAAAGGCCGGCCTGCGCATCGTCGCGGCCCGCATGCTGCGCCTGACGCAGGCCCAGGCCGAAGCGTTCTACGGCATCCACCGCGAGCGTCCGTTCTTCAAGGACCTGGTCTCGTACATGATCTCGGGCCCGGTCATGGTGCAGGTCCTCGAAGGCGAGGGTGCCGTGCTGAAGAACCGCGACGTCATGGGCGCCACCGATCCGAAGCAGGCCACGCCCGGCACGATCCGCGCCGATCTGGCCGACAGCATCGAGCAGAACGTCGTGCACGGCTCGGACAGCGCCGAAAACGCCGCGCGCGAAATCGCGTTCTTCTTTGCCGAGACGGAGATCTGCCCGCGCTGAGCGCGGGCGAACTCGCGCTGCGGCGCGCGGTCCACGAACACATGGGCGAAGCAACGACGTCAACTGCACGCACCAACCTGCTCGGGCTCACCCGGGCTGGGCTGGAAGCGTTCGTCGTCGCAATGGGCGAGAAGCCCTTCCGTGCCCGCCAGCTGTTCAAGTGGAT
>JAPLSF010000038.1 GCA_026398785.1 Pseudomonadota bacterium
CGTCGTCGTCCGCACTCCGGCCGGGGCCGGGCGGAAAAGCGTCAGGCCTTCGCAGCGCCCGTCGCGTACTTCTTGCGGAAGCGGTCGACGCGGCCACCCGTATCCACCATCTTCTGCTTGCCCGTGTAGAACGGGTGGCAGTTCGAGCAGACTTCGATCTGCAGGTCCTGGCCCAGCGTGGAACGCGTTGCAAACGTGTTGCCGCAGCTGCAGGTGACGTTGATCGCCTTGTAGTTCGGGTGGATCGCGTCTTTCATGGCGCAGCTTCCAGGCAGGTGCAAAAGAGGGGGGCGAAGTATAGGGACGCGCGGCGCAATCGACAAGCGAGATCGAGCCGAGGCCGGCTCAGGCCGCTGGACTGGTTCTCGATCGGCCGCCCCGAGCCCATTTAACAGATGTTATCCACAAAAGCTGTGGATAACTCTGTGGATGAGTGGACTGACTACCGGCCTTCAGCCGTGCGAGATGTGGTAATTTTCGCATTGATCAAAAAATGATCAGGCCTATTTACCTTTTTATATCATAGGCTTACATCCGTCGCCTAACGTTTCACTTTCGCTACAGGCCGTAACCCGCCGAAAGTGCGTCCCCCTGTCCGCCGTTGTGCATAACTGAATTTCGGGTACTCCATTCGCTGCCGGCATGCAAGCCCATTCGCAGCCGCCAACGGTCAACGGCGCCGGGGGCCGGTCGCCGAAACGAAGCTAAATATCTGTCAAATCGGGAGAAACAGCCCCTGCAGGTCGTTCAGGAACTGGCGGCCCCGCGCGGTGGGTTGCCAGCGGTCGTCGCGCCGTTCGAGCAGGCCGCGAGCTTCGGCCTGCTGGATCGGCCCACGCAGCGCGGCACCGGGCAGTCCGGTCCGCTCTGCGAACTGCCGTTCGGTAAAACCTGCCAGCAACCGCAGCGCATTGAGCGTGAATTCGAACGGCAGGTCAGACGCCGGCACCGTGCGCACCTTGGCCACACGCTCCTGGGGAAAGACGGCGGCGAGATAGGCCGCGGGATGGCGAACGCGCACGGTGCGTTCGACCTCGCCCGTAGCGACCTGGGTCAGCTTGCCGTGCGCGCCAGCGCCCACGCCAAGGTAATCGCCGAATTCCCAGTAAACGAGGTTGTGCCGGCAGCGCCGCCCGCGCTGCGCATAGCCCGAGACTTCGTACTGTTCGAAGCCGGCACTGGCCAACCGCGCCTGGCACTCGAGCTGCATCGTCCACGCCACCTCGTCGTCGGGCAGCTGCGGCGGCGGTCGCCTGGCAAAAGGCGTGTCGGGCTCGAGCGTGAGCTGGTAATGCGAAACATGGGTGGGCCCAAGTTCGATCGCGCGTTCGAGATCCGTAAGTGCGCCCCGCAGGTCCTGGCCCGGCAACGCGTACATCAGGTCGAGGTTGAAGTTGTCGATGCCGGCGCTGCGCAACTCGTCCACCGCGCGTGCCGTGTCGTTCGCACCATGAATGCGGCCGAGGACGGCGAGCCGCTCGTCGTCGAAACTCTGCGCGCCCACCGACACGCGATTCACACCGGCCGCCGCGTACTCGCTGAACCGGCCGTGCTCGATGGTGCCGGGATTCGCCTCGAGGGTGATCTCGACGTCGGCAGCAAACGGCAGCAGCCCGCGGGCGTGCTCCAGCACGCGCCCGATCGCAGCCGGGCTGAACAGGCTGGGCGTGCCACCGCCGAAGAACACGGAGACGATCTCGCGCCCCGCGGCGCCTGTTGCGGCGTGCTCGAGGTCGCGTTGCAGCGCCGTGACGTAGGCCTGTTCCGCAATGCCGCCCGCGGGGACGGCGTGCGAATTGAAATCGCAGTACGGGCACTTGCGCACGCACCATGGCAGGTGCACGTAGAGCGCGAGTGGAAGCTGTCGCGCGTCGATCATGACGCGCCGGACGCGAGTGCGGCGACCAGGCCGCGCAGCGCCTGGCCGCGATGACTGCTCAGGTTCTTGTCGGCGGGCGCGAGTTCGGCCGCGGTGCGCGCGCCGTCAGCCACGAGAAACAGCGGGTCGTAACCGAAGCCGCCGGTGCCGCGGGCGACCCGGCCGATGCGGCCTTCCCAGGCGGCCTGCGCGATCATGGGTGACGGGTCTTCGGGCCAGCGCAGGTAGACCATCGCGCAGCGATAGCGCGCAGTGCGCGCGGCATCCGCGATCGACTCGAGTTCGAGCAACAGCTTCGCGTTGTTGGCCGCATCGTCGCAGGCGGGACCCGCATACCGCGCCGAGTAGATCCCCGGTGCGCCGTGCAGCGCGTCCACCTCGAGACCGGAATCGTCGGCGATGGCCGGCAGCCCCGAGATGCGCGCGGCGAAACGGGCCTTGAGCAGTGCGTTCTCGACGAAGGTCAGGCCGGTTTCAGCCGCGGACTCCGGCGTGAACTCGGCGAGCGAGCGCACGTCGGCCTGCCAGGGCGCGAGGATCTCGCGCATCTCGCGCAGCTTGCCGGCGTTGCCGGTGGCAAGGACCAGTCGCGCGGGAATGCTCACGAGGCTTCAGCGCGCCTTGCCTCGCGGCGCTCCTTCCGGAACCACCGCGAGCGGAGCCTGCAGCGCTTCGAGCTGCACCGCGAACAGCTGCTGGCATGAGTTCGCCGCCAGGTCGAGCAGCTGGTCGAGCTCGTGACGGCGGAAGGCGTGGCCTTCGGCGGTGCCCTGCACCTCAACGAAACCGCCGCCGTTGTTCATCACGACGTTCATGTCCGTCTCGGCCGACGAATCCTCGATGTAGTCGAGGTCGACGACCGGTTCGCCACGCACGATGCCAACCGACACCGCGGCGATCTGGCCGTGCAACGGGCTGGCCGTGAGCAAGCGCCGACGGACGAGCGTGCTCATGGCATCGGCGAGCGCCACGTACGCGCCAGTGATCGATGCGGTGCGCGTGCCGCCATCGGCCTGCAGCACGTCGCAATCGAGCGTGACGGTGCGTTCGCCCAGTGCACGCATGTCGACGACGGCGCGCAGCGAGCGCCCGATCAGCCGCTGGATTTCGAGGGTGCGACCGCCTTGCTTGCCGCGCGCCGCTTCCCGCGCACTGCGGGTGTGCGTCGAGCGCGGCAGCATGCCGTACTCGGCGGTGATCCAGCCTTCGCCCTTGCCGCGCAGGAAGCCGGGCACACCTTCTTCGACGGTGGCCGTGACGAGTACTCGCGTGTCGCCGAATTCGACCAGCACGGAACCTTCCGCGTGTCTGGTGAAGCCGCGCGTGATGCGGACGGGACGCAGTTGGTCGGGCGCGCGGCCACTCGGTCTCAAGGTGTTCGGTCTCCGGGAAGTGCGAGGCGGGCCGCCGACGCGGCCAGTCTCAGGGGCCCAGCCAGCGGACGGCTGCGGCCGAAGTATTGTCCGCGTAGGGCGCGGAATTGGAAACGGCCTGCTCGCCGAGCGTGACGAGCGCCTCGCGCAGATGATCCCTGGGACTCGTGCTGAGCGACGCGACCTGCTGGTCGCCGAGTCCGGACCACAGGCCGTCGGAACAGAGCATGAGCACATCGCCGGGCACCAGTGCACGGCGGCCGCTCAGCGTCATCTCCGGCAGGGCGGGGTCACCGCCGATGCAGCATTCGACGTAATTGCGCATGGGATGCCCCTGCGCCTGGTGCTCGGTGATGCGGCCCGCTCGCACCAGCAGTTCGACGTGGCTGTGATCGCGCGTGCGCTGGAACACCTTGCCGTGGCGCAGCTGATAGATGCGGCTGTCGCCGACGTGCGCCCAGTACGCGCTCGAGCCCTGCACCAGGCAGAGCGCGCAGGTGGCGCGCGGACGGATTTCAGGAGGCAGCCCTTGTCCGAGGGCGACGACGGCTTCGTGTGCGCGGCCCACGGTAAGATGCAGGAAGCCCTCCGGATCGAACAGCGGCCGGCTCATCTCCCAGAACTCGCTGAGCATCGCGCGCATGGCCACTTCGGCTGCGCGCGCGCCATCGGCGTGTCCGCCCATGCCGTCCACGACCGCGAGCATCACGGTGCCGTCGGCGTCCGCAATGGCGACTCGATCCTGGTTTTCTTCGCGATGCCCGATCAGGCTCAGGTCTGCGTGCTCGATCTGCAAGGGTCGCTCCGGCACGCCCGTTGTCATGTAGAATTGCCTTTGATTTATAGCACTTAGCGTCGCGCACATACAGCGATACCGCGTGTCGGTCCGGTTTTCACGCACCTTCGAGGCCCGATGATCCGCAGCATGACCGGCTTCGCGCGGCGCGAACGCCAGGGCCCCTGGGGCACCCTCGCGTGCGAAATCCGCTCGGTCAATCACCGCTATCTCGAGCTTTCCCTGCGCTTGCCCGAAGACCTGCGTGGCCTCGAAGGCGATGCCCGGCAGGCTGTGTCCGCTGCGCTGCGCCGGGGCAAGGTCGACGTCGGCGTGTACCTGCGTGGGCAGCCGGCACAGACGGGCACGCTCGAGATCAACCGCGCGCTGGTCGACCAGTTGGCGCGTACCGCACGCGACGTCGCCGGCATGACCGACTCCTCGCTGGCAGCGGTGAGTCCGCTCGATCTGCTGCGCTGGCCCGGCGTGATCCGGGAGCCCGAGAAAGACCTGCAGCCCGTGCAGGCGGTCGCGCTCGAATTGCTGCACGAGACCGTTCGTGAACTGAACGAATCGCGTGCGCGCGAAGGTGGACGGCTGCGCGAGATGCTGCTCGGTCGCTGCCAGTCGCTCGCGCAGACGGTGGCGCAATTGCGCGAGCGGCTGCCGGAGATCGCCGCCCGCATCCGCGAACGCGTCGGTGAGCGTGTCGCGCAGCTGGGCGGATCCGTCGATCCAGCGCGCCTCGAGCAGGAACTCGTGCTGCTGGCCTACAAGATGGATTTCGCCGAAGAGCTCGACCGCCTGGGCAGTCACGTCACGGAGACTTTGCAGATCCTCGATGCCAGGGAGCCCGCGGGCCGCCGGCTGGATTTCCTGATGCAGGAATTCAACCGCGAGGCCAACACGCTCTCATCGAAATCGCAGGATGCCGACACCACACGCGCCGCCGTGGACATGAAAGTCCTGATCGAGCAGATGCGCGAGCAGGTGCAGAATATTGAGTAGTCGCCACGGGCGGGAATAGCCGTCCAGCCCATCGCTGTAAGTCACTGCAATGGCCGGTAAGTACACGTTCCGATGTGGCTACGTTGCTGGCAGGGGAGCTTACGGATGCACCAGGACCCGTCGCTTCTCACTATCCAATTTCGTAGCTGGGCAGCGCCGGGTCATCCTTGACAGCATCGTAGACCGCCTTGGCAACCAACAGGTCTTCGATAGCCATTCCTATCGGGTTCACCAAGACATTGCCTCTAAAGCGCATGTCCTTTGCGTCGCCGTGCACCACGTCAGATAGCTCGTAGACCGAGGAAGGATTGATCAGACCCTGTTCGATGCCGCGGTTGAAGATCTTCTTGGCTTTGGAGCACTGCTCGATGTCGTCCACGATCAGCCAATCCGCCTTCAAGAAAACGTCCAAGTGGAAATCCATCAGGGACAGGTTCACCAGGAGCCTGTCTCCAATGACATCAGCAGCCGTGATGTAAGGTTCGGGCGCCGCGGTGACTGCAATCACCGTGTCCGCACCGTCAAGCGCCTCTCGATAGCTGCTACATTTCTTGAAGAGCGGAGTCGAGAGCACGTCGTCGTAGTCCAGCAGACTGAAACAGGAAATCCTCTCGATGCTAGGGTAGAGCTTTGGGAGAAACCGGGCATGCAGTTTACCCAATCTGCCCATTCCCAGAATCGCGACAGCTTTCGGCGCAGGATTGATCCGATCCATGGTGATGAGAGTAATCGCCAGCGTGCGCATCGCGCTGATAAGCCCTCCGTCCATGATTGCAAACGGCGCATTTGTCTCGGTGTCGTTCAAGATTACGACTGCATTGGCCCGCTCCATCCCCAGCCGGTAGTTCTGCGGATGGCTGCCAATCCATTTGATTCCCGCGAACTGATATGGCTCAGTCAGGTAGGCCGACAAGGCAATGATCCGGTCTGCGGTGTGCGCCTTTGGGCTCCTTTGCAGGTATTGTTTGGTTGGTTGAACCAACCGCTTTTCGTGGTGGACTTTCAGTGCGTCCAGCACCACCTTCTTCACCAACTGAGGATTGTCACCAATCAATCGATCCACTGTCGGCCTGTCGATCAATACTGTCTTGCGCAAACTAGTTCCTCCGCGGTCGATGGAATAGGCACTTCTGGAACAATTGTTTATTCCAATATCGTCAAGCGTGGGTAGACACAGAACGTATGGCAAAGGCCTTCTTCAACTTGCTCCACATAGGCCTGAGCTGAAATTCCGCATACCTTTTCATCCACGGCAACGGATCCCTGAAGCTCAGGAAGGCAAACTCCTCAAGGCCCCGGAAGGATTTCACCCATTCCCAAAGCGATAGGCGTCCCAGGCGATGGTATTTCAATGAAGAAATCAGATCCGAATCTTCGATGATCCAGCGGCGTCCTTCTCGCGGGATTTTCTCGGGAATGCTTTGTCCAATCTGGTCCCAGTAAGCTGCCAATGCGAGATCCACTCCACGTTGGCGGGTCACAAAAGTCCTGAAGTTCTGTCCGATGCGCGGATTGATGTCTAACAGTTTGAACTGGTCATCCCTCGAATCGTACTTCAGCCCTATGTCCAACAGACCCTTGTAGCGGATCTCCCTGCAAAATGCCGTCACGAGGCGCTCCAGCCGGGGGTAGTCTCGGCATTCGCAAAGCGAACCCGCTCCGAAGTTGATGGGAAATTGCCGCAGCTTTCGTCCCGTAAAGATCAGAAGCGGTTCGGAATTGGCGTTGAAGTACGCGTTATAGAGATACATTTGTGAGTCTTCACCGGGGATGTATTCCTGAATCATGATCTCCGGATCGACTGCGGCCATTACTTGGTAAGTAGACTTCAATTCCTCTGGTGAAGACACTTTGACCATACTCAATTTTTGACTGTACAGCGGGCTGTAGGTGAGCAACGCTTTTAGCAGACAGGGGTACTTCACGGTTTCGGAAAAGGCCACCACCTCCGGCAGATTCCTTGGAAACAACGCCTTTGGTGTTGGCATTCCATGCTCCGAAGTAACCTGGAAGGTTCCTCTCTTGCTAACGACGCGCTCAAGCAAGCTGTGATCAGACAAGGTAAAGGTAAAGTATCGAGCCAGCTCATCTCTGTAACGCGACAACAAGAGAAGAACCCGATCAGAGGTAGGAAAGAAAACGTAGCGGGCGGGCAATGATCGGCCGAGCTCAACCAATCCCTCGACGAGCGTCTCATCAGGGGCCGACTCATAAGGCAATACGACTCGTCGAGTACAGTATCGTGAGGAAAGACCGTATCCCCGCCGGTCCGAGTCGATCCCGATGGTTGGAACGCCGCGTTGCCCCAGCGTTCTCAGGATAGCCAGACCGCCAATCCTGCAGGGGAATACCACGGCGCCAGTGACTGTATTGTTCTGCTTCATATCGTGACCTTGCCCCCGTTCCCTGACGGTTCGTCGTTAGAGACTTGCCACTTCTGAGGTCCGGTTACCCTGTCGCATCCCGGCGAACTCGCTCGGTGTCAGGTTGCCGAGCGAGCTGTGGGGTCGATGTGCATCGTAGTCGATGCACCAGGTTTCCATCTTGTCCCGGGCGTCGTCGATGAACAGGAACTGCGTCACGTTCAGGCGTTCATCGCGCAGCCGGCCATTGTCTATGTGCCCGTTCCCAGTGGGTTTTCCCGGGCGGATGAAGTCGAGCTTCAAACTGTCCACTTGACGGGGGAGCTTACGGTCCGCCTATGCCTGCACGTTGCTCGACTGGTTGGACGCAACCGCCGCACGGCTGACTTGGCTACGTTTCGGACGTGTCTGCGTGGTAATTTCGGGGCAATCTCGGTCGCATTACCGACCAGCCACACAACGTTCCGACGTAGCCAGTTACGTAGCCAACGATTCCCCCCACCCCCCGTGCTAAAAAAACATATATAAACCAAGAATTTATGCTCGTAACAAACGAGCAGTTTCAGAACATCGAGTGAATCGAAAGTACCAATGGACCATGTCCTTGCGTACGGTGGCCAGAGCATGCGGATTGTCAGTCTGATCTACGGATCGGAGAGCCTGGAAGGCCGCCGCCGCACAGCACTCTGGATCGTTCTTGGCTGGGCGCTACTGGTCGGCTGGCTGCTGCTGCGTCACGCGTTCTGGCGCGACGAAGTGCGCGCGCTCTCCCTGGCCCTGCAAGGCGACACCGTCGTCGACATGCTGCGCGCAGTCCACGGCGAAGGACATCCTGCGGTCTGGTACTTGCTGCTCAGGGGCGTCCACACGCTGCTGCCGACCCCCGCCGTGCTGCCACTTGTCTCAGTCGCGGTGGCGCTGGCCGCCGCCCTCTTGCTGGCCTGGCGGTCGCCGTTCGGCTGGTTCGTGGTCGCGGCGCTGCTGCTCGGGCGCGTCGGTCTCTACGAATACTCGGTGATGGCGCGCAACTACGGCATCAGCATGCTGCTGATGTTCCTGTTTGCGGCGCTGTACCCGCAGCATCGCGACCGCGGCATCGCCCTGGGACTGGTGCTGCTGGTGCTGGCCAACTGCAACGTGCATTCGGCGATCCTGGCCGGCGCTTTCGCACTCTTCTGGTTGCTGGATATCCTGCTCGACAAGTCCGCGAATCGCTCTCCCGCACTGCGCAATTTCGCCATCAATGCGGTCATCGCAATGGTCGGCGTGCTGCTGTGCGCGATCACGATCTATCCGCCGTTCAACGACGCGGCACGGAGCTTTATTCCAGCCGGCGATTCAGTTCGCCGGCTGGCGACAGCCCTGTTCCTGCCAGCATCGTCGTTCTGGGAACTGGCCGGCAACGGCTTGCCGCCAGCTGCGCGCCTGATGTCGCGCTGGCCGTCGCATTACCTCTTCGTTTCGCAGTTGCTGATGTCGGTGGTGCTCGCAGGCAGTGCCTTCGGCTTGTCGCGCAGGCCGGCCGCAATGCTGGCTGCCTGGGTCGCACTCTTCAGCTTTTCCATCTTCTTTGCAGTCGTCTACCCCGGCTTCTACCGGCATCAAGGACTTTGGCTCGTCTTCCTCGTCTGCATGTACTGGATCGTCGGGCGTGAGGAACCCGCCGGCGCAGCGCCCGCAATGCAGAAACTCCGTGGTGTCGGGATGGCGTTCTTCGTGGTGCTGCTGCTGCTGCAGATCGCGGTGGGGGTGCAAAAAGTGCTGCCGATCGCCTCCGGTTCGGAACCCGAAAGCCGCAGCCGCGAACTCGCCCGACTCATCGAGCAGACTCCGGAACTGCGGGCCGCGACGATCCTGAGCGACCCCGATTACCTCGTCGAACCACTGGCCTACTACCTGCCCAATCGCACCTACCTGCTGCGCGAGCAGAGGTTCGGCAACGTCGTCCACTTCACACGCAATGCGCGGCTTGCGCTCTACCTGCAGGACATCCTCGACGACGCACGAGGCGTGCGCAGCATGACCCAGCAGCCGGTGGTGATCCTGCTGCATGAGCGGCTCGATCCGTCGGGGCCCGTGCGCGCGATCCACGAAGGCTACAACTGGCAGCTCTGGACCAGCCCTGAGCAGGTGCGCGCCTTCATGTCGGCGACGCGCCGCATCGCGCGCTTCGATCCGGTCTGCTGCAACGATGAAAGCTACGACGTCTACGTGCTGGAATGATGAGCGATTCGCAGTAAGAACGTCGAGTGAGTTCTTAAGGTCTTGAGTTTCAAGACCTTGCAGTCAACGGCTTACGGCAATTCTCGGCTGGGCTATAGCCGTCCTGTCTTCGTGTGTCGTCGCCTGCTTGTGGCTGCGGCCTGCGCCCCGCAATCGGGCCGCTGCAGACTCAAGCATCTGGGCAGCTTCGTCGGGGCCAACCTCTTCCACCAGGGTAGCCACAAGATCCCGGATGACGCGCTGAACTTTTCCCTGGTTTCCCATGCCGCTAGCTTACCGAGAACTGCATCACATTGTGGCCGTGTTCGCATTTCTGTGACGTGCATTCAACTTCTGGCAGACGCGATCAATAATTCATGCGTTCGTGCATCGTGCGACGACAAGGTTCAGGTGACATAACGCATTCGGCATCGAGAAAAAAATCTCGCGTTATGTCTGCAAAACATTGTGACGCGTGTCGCGGTGTGGTCTAAGGAATCACAGGATCGAATCGGCACCACGCGGAACGCTGCGCTGCAAGCAAGTCAACTGCGATCTCGTTTCACCGTTGCGCGACGAGTGGTGCCACCAAACCCAGCAACCCCGGCCCCGCCGGGGTTTCTTTTTGCCGGCATAATGGGTCCGCCCGGTCAAAAGGCGGCCCTGAATGAAACCTGCAGAGCGTTACCCCGCGGTCTTGCTGCTTGCGTTCGGCGCATTCTGGACCGCGCTGGCGATCGCGCCGTCCTACCGGCAGGACTGGTTGCTCGAGAACGTGTTGATCATCGTCGCCGTACCCCTGCTTGCGGCGACGTCGCGCAGCCTGCGTTTCTCCAACTTTGCCTATACCTGCCTGTTCGCCTTTTTCGTGCTGCATGTAATCGGCGCGCATTACACCTACAGCGAGGTTCCGTGGCGCGAGTGGTTGCACCTGCAGGGCGCAGGGACCGGGCCGGGCCCGGCAAGCCGCAACAACTACGATCGCTTCGTGCACTTCTGCTACGGGCTGCTGGTGTTCCCGGCGGTGTGGGAACTGTTCGCGGCGCGCGCCAATCCACAGCGCATCTGGCGTTACGTCATGCCCGTGATGTTTCTCATGGCGCACTCGGTCATCTACGAGCTGATCGAATGGGGCGCGGCGGTAATGTTTGGCGGCGACCTCGGCGTGGCCTACCTCGGGACGCAGGGAGATGAGTGGGACGCCCAGAAGGACATGGCCATGGCCGTGGCCGGCGTCCTGGTGGGGTTGCTGCTCACGCTCGCTGTCAACCCATCGGCGCGGCGGACCGCCAACCCGGCCGGGAATCAATGATCGGTCACTCTCCGCCCTTCACTGCCGCGACGGTCCCCAGCCTTCTGCGCCACGACCGGCCTCCAGACATCACGATTGCGTCGATCACTGCCGACGCGGCGGTCGGCATGGTGCGCATATCGACACCTGCACGCATCGACCCCGCAGTGCGGTAACGGGAGCGGCGGGGCTTCCGTAGAAAGGAATCGGGTCCCGTCAAGCTGACGCGCTGCCTCGCAACACTGCGAGCCCGGAACGATGGCAACCGCGTGAAACGGATTCACGACGCGGTGCACTTGCACTGGACGCCCCGACAGCTGCACTTCCGCCTGAACGCGCTTGCGGTAAAGCCAGGATGGCAGGTTGAACACTATGGTATCCACCGGTCCTTGAGCCGAAAAAAACTTATTCCGAGATCTGATTCTAGCGCCGCTCACCGGCGCGCGCACGTGCAATCGCCCGACCTCAGCCGCCTTTTTCGTCGAGCACAAGCCGGGTGACAGTCTCCATGTTCTCGAGGGATGCATCGGCGAACGACGCTCGCAGTCGTCCGTCCTTGTCCACCAGGAAGATCTGGCTGGAATGGAAGTAGTCGTAGTTGCCCTTCGGGTCCGGTTGCTCCTTGAACGCGACCGCGGAGAATCGCGCCGCGATGTCAGCGACGGCGCGAGGATTGCCGGTGAGACCGACAAAAGCAGGGGGAAACGCAGCAAGGAATTTCTTCATGGCAGCGGGCGTGTCCCGCTCGCCGTCCACGCTGATCATGACCACCCGAACGGCTCTCAGCGCCCCGCCGCTCGACTCATGCAGGAGCTTCAGTTTGGTCATTGCGGCCGGACAAACGTCCGGGCAGTGCGTGAATCCGAAGAAAACAAGCGTCGGCGCGCCACGCAGGTTGCTGAAAGTGCGGGGCCGGCCGTCCTGGTCCGTCAGCCTGAAATCCGCAATCGTCACTGGCTTGGCCAGCACCGTCACCCGCTCCAGGGACGGCAGCGTCGCCGGTTGCGTCGCAGCAGCAGCCACGGCGGCGCCCAGGCAGGCGAACGCCGCCACCAGGCTCGCGACAACCCTGCCCTCAGTTCGCATACAGGCGACTGGCCGGTATGGCCACGAACGACGTCTGCCCCGGCCGCTTCCAGCGTAACCTGGCGACCGCGGCACCGGTGCCGTCGTAGAACTCCATCGTGACCGCATAGCGCGTTCCGCCGGTCAGCGCAATCACGGCACTGTTGTTGGTCGTCGTCGCGTGATTGGTCCAGTTGTCGATCACGAGGACGCCATTGATCCACAGGCGCACACCGTCGTTGGACGCGGTCTGGAACTGGAAATTGCCGGTGGAGGTCGCCTCCACCTTGCCGCTCCAGCGGACCGAGAACTGGTCCGTGTTGACGCCTGGCCCCGGTGAGCCGGTGCTCCAGCCGAAGTTGACGGCCTCCGTCCGCTGCAGCACGGGGGCGCCCGTGAGCGAGATGTTGTTGAAGTACTGGCCG
>JAPLSF010000379.1 GCA_026398785.1 Pseudomonadota bacterium
GCACGAGCAGCCGGACCCGGCGGGCACGCTCGAGCAGGGCCGGATCGTGCTGCGTCACATGACACCCGCGCGCAGCAGATCGTGGACGTTGAGGGCGCCGACCAGCAGCCGATCGTCGTTCGACTGCACGACCGGCAAGGATGTGATGCGATACGTTTCCATCAAGTGCACGGCCTCGGCCGCGAGCATGCGCGGCTCGGCGACCTTGCACTTCGTCGTCATGACGGCTGCCATGCGCGTGGCGTGGATATCGAGCTGCTTGTCGAGCGTGCGGCGCAGGTCGCCGTCCGTGAAGATTCCGAGGACGCGGCCAGCGGCGTCCACCACGGTGGTCATGCCGAGGCCCTTGCGGCTCATCTCGAGCAGGCCGGCGCTCAGCGGCGTGTCCGGGCCGACCCGCGGCAGCTCGTCGCCTTTGCGCATGACGTCTTCGACGTGCAGCAGCAGTCGCCGGCCGAGGCTGCCGCCCGGATGCGAGCGCGCGAAGTCTTCTTCGGTGAAGCCGCGGGCCTCGAGCACCGCGATCGCGAGCGCATCACCCATGGCGAGGGTTGCCGTTGTGCTCGCCGTCGGCGCGAGGTTGAGCGGGCAGGCTTCGGCGGGCACGCTGACGTCGAGCGTGACGGTTGCGTAGCGGGCCAGGGTGGAACTGCCGTTGCCCGTCAACGCGATCAGCGGCACGTCGAGCCGCTTGATGACCGGCAGAATGGTCAGCAGTTCGTCCGTCTCGCCGGAGTTCGAGAGTGCGAGCACGACGTCGGCCGGCGTGATCATGCCGATGTCGCCGTGGATCGCTTCGCCGGGATGCAGGAAGAATGACGGGGTGCCGGTGCTGGCCAGCGTCGAGGCGATCTTGCTGCCGACGTGGCCGGACTTCCCCATGCCGGTCACGACGACCTTGCCCGTGCACGCCAACACCAGCGCGCAGGCGCGGGCGAACGAGTCGTCGAGGCGGTGCTCGAGCGCAGCGACGGCATCGGCCTCGGTGGCGAGGACACGGCGGCCGCGGGCGATCATCAGGCTCGGGTCGGTCATGGCACGGGCGGGGCGATCCAGGGAGGCCCACAGTCTACAGCCTACAGCCGGCGCGCCTTCTCCTTTAGACTTGAGGGCTGTATCCGACCCGGCGATCCCACCATGACGGCCGACGAAGTCACCCAACTGATCCTCACCGGTCTGCCCGGCGCCCAGGTGGGCGTGCTGACCGACGACGATACTCATTTCGAAGCCATCGTCATCGCAACCCAGTTCGAGGGCAAGCGCTCCATCCAGCGCCATCAGCTCGTCTACGCCGGGCTGGGTGCCAGGATGGGACGCGAGGTCCACGCCCTGTCGATCCAGGCCTACACCCCTGCCGAGTGGCAGGCCGAGCGGGGCGGCGCCGCGGCGCGCTGACCAGGAGCCGAGCCGTGGACAAACTGCAGATTCGGGGTGGCGTGCCGCTCGAGGGCGAAGTTCGCATCTCCGGCGCCAAGAACGCCGCCCTGCCGATCCTGGCGGGGGCGCTGCTCGCGGACTCGCCGGTCACCATCAGCAACGTGCCGCACCTCAAAGACGTCACCACCATGATCGAGCTGCTCGGCCGCATGGGCGCGAGCGTCACCGTCGACGAGCGGATGCGCGTCGAGGTCGACCCCACCACGACGAACGAGACCTCCGCCCCGTACGAACTCGTCAAGACCATGCGCGCGGCGATCCTCGTGCTCGGCCCGCTGGTCGCGAGATACGGCCGCGCCGACGTCTCGCTGCCCGGCGGCTGCGCCATCGGCGCGCGTCCGGTCAACATCCACGTGGCCGGCCTGCAGGCCATGGGCGCGGAGGTTCACATCGAGAACGGCTACATCCGGGCCCGCGCCGGGCGCCTGCAGGGCGCGCGGATCGTCATGGACACGGTCACCGTCACCGGCACCGAGAACCTGATGATGGCCGCGTGCCTGGCCGACGGGCAGACGATTCTGGAGAACGCGGCGCGCGAACCGGAAATCGTGGACCTGGCGCAGTTCCTGATCGCCATGGGCGCGAAGATCACCGGACACGGTACCGACACCATCCTGGTCGAGGGCGTCGAGCGCATGCACGGCACGCACTATGAGGTGCTGCCGGACCGCATCGAGGCTGGCACGTACCTGGTGGCCGGCGCGATCACCGGCGGCAGGGTCCGGGCGCGCAATGCCCGGGCCGAGCACCTGGACGCGGTGTTGGGCAAGCTGATCGAAGCCGGCGCGGCAGTGATCCGTGGCGAAGGTTTTGTCGAGGTGAACATGCATGGCCGCCGGCCCAGGGCCGTCGACATCCGGACAGCACCGCACCCGGGGTTTCCGACCGACATGCAGGCCCAGTTCGCGGCCCTGAACACCGTCGCGGATGGGGTCGGCACGATCGTGGAGACGATTTTCGAGAACCGGTTCATGCACTTGCTGGAAATGCGCCGCATGGGTGCAGAGATCCGGCTCGAGGGCAACACGGCGATCATCAAGGGCGTGCCGAA
The DNA here is from genome assembly GCA_026398785.1 of Pseudomonadota bacterium. Lineage (GTDB taxonomy): Bacteria > Pseudomonadota > Gammaproteobacteria > Steroidobacterales > Steroidobacteraceae > RPQJ01. Next base: position 2,489 of record JAPLSF010000379.1, read on the forward strand.
GCTGACGGCCGCGCCAGTCATGGCCACCGACCTGCGCGCATCGGCCAGTCTCGTCATCGCGGGGCTGGTGGCCGAGGGCACCACGGACGTCGAACGCATCTACCACATCGACCGTGGGTACGAATGCATCGAGGAAAAGCTGGCGGGCCTGGGCGCACAGATTCGGCGCATGAACGATCGGGGCTAGGAAGGACAGGAAGGACAGGAAGGACAGGAAGGATAGGAAGTGTAGGAAGTGTAGGAAGTTCAGGAAGTAACACCTTCCTCCCCTTCCTCCCCTTCCTCCCCTTCCCCTCGTATCCCCTATAATGCGCTGCTGCCCCCCGGGGATCGTGAGGAGAGAGCTGGATGACCGAAGAAGTCGATGCGGGCAGGCGCCATTTCCTGACCGTCGCCACCGTCGCGACCGGCGCCGTGGGCGCTGCGTTCGTCGCCGTACCGTTCCTGGCCTCCTGGAAACCCAGCGCCCGCGCGAAGGCCATGGGTGCGCCGGTCGAGGTGGACATCAGCAAGCTCGAGCCGGGCGCAATGCTCAAGATCGAATGGCGCGGCAAGGCTGTCTATGTCGTGCACCGCACGCCGCAGATGCTGGCTCAGCTCGACGGAGTCACCGCGAGACTGCGAGATCCCGACTCGGCCGAGTCGGACCAGCCGGCGTTTGCAAAGAACGCGGCCCGCGCCATCAAGCCCGAATACCTGGTGCTGGTCGGCGTCTGTACGCACCTCGGCTGCGCGCCGCTCGACAAGTTCTTGCCCGGTGACGTGACCGTCTCCGCGGACTGGCCGGGCGGCTTCTTCTGCCCGTGCCACGGCTCCAAGTTCGATATCTCCGGGCGCGTCTTCAAGGACGTGCCGGCGCCGCTCAACCTGCCCGTGCCGCCCTATCAGTTCGTGACCGACACCCGCATCCTGATCGGCGCCGAGAAGGGGAACGCGTGATGAGCACAGCCGCTGACAAAGTTGCAGCCAGGTCGGGCAGCGGACGCCTCGCGTCGCTGACCGCGTGGATCGACGACCGCTTCCCGCTGACGGCCCTGTGGAAATCGCAGGTGTCCGAGTACTACGCGCCGAAGAACATGAATTTCTGGTACTACTTCGGCACGCCTTCGGTTCCGTCGAATACATCATGCGCGACGTGGAGTGGGGCTGGCTGATCCGCTACATCCACTCGACCGGCGCCTCGGCGTTCTTCATCGTCGTCTACCTCCACATGTTCCGCGCGCTGCTGTACGGGTCGTACCAGAAGCCGCGCGAGCTGCTGTGGATCTTCGGCATGCTGATCTACTTCGCGCTGATGGCCGAAGGCTTCTTCGGCTACCTGCTCCCCTGGGGCAACATGTCCTACTGGGGCGCGCAGGTGATCGTGTCGCTGTTCGGCGCCATCCCGGTGGTCGGCGACTCGCTCACGGAATGGATCCGCGGCGACTTCTACATCTCCGACGTCACGCTGAACCGCTTCTTCGCGCTGCACGTGGTCGCGATCCCGTTCGCGCTCGTTTTCCTCGTGATCGCGCACCTGATGGCGCTGCACGAAGTGGGCTCCAACAACCCGGACGGCGTCGACATCAAGAAGGTCAAGGGGCCGGACGGCATTCCGCTCGACGGCATCGCTTTCCACCCGTACTACACGGTCAAGGACATGGTCGGCCTCGGGGTCTTCCTGATCCTGTTCGCACTGGTCGTGTTCTTCGCGCCGACGATGGGCGGCTACTTCCTCGAGCACGCCAATTTCGATCCCGCGAACGCGCTGCAGACCCCGCCGCACATTGCACCGGTGTGGTACTTCACGCCGTTCTACGCAATCCTGCGCGCCGTCCCGAGCAAGCCACTCGGCGCTGCGCTGATGGGCGTCGCCGTCGTGCTGTTCGTCTTCCTGCCCTGGCTCGACCGCGGCAAGGTCAGGTCGATCCGCTATCGCGGTCCGCTCTTCAAGTTCTTCCTGTTCTCGTTCGCGATCAGCTTTGTCGCGTTGGGTTACCTCGGCCTGCAGCCACCGACGCCTGCCTACACGATGGCGGCGCGCGTCTTCACGGTCGTGTACTTCGCCTTTTTCCTGCTGATGCCGTGGTACTCGAGCATCGACAAGACCAAGCCCGTGCCGACGAGGGTCACCTACCATGCGCACTGATCGCCACAAGCAGAAGATCCTCGCGGTCGTCGCGGTGCTGGCCGCGCTTCCGCCCGTCTGCCTGGCGGCGGGTGGTGAAACTTACGTCGAGAAGGCAAACAACGACATCCACAACCAGGCGTCGTTACAGCGGGGCGCGAAGAACTTCGTCAACTACTGCTTGGGCTGCCACACCGCCAAGTACGTGCGCTACAACCGCATGGCCGCCGACATCGGCCTCACCGAAAGGCAGTTGACGGAAAACCTGCTGTGGTCGGGTGATTCGCCGCATGCGACGATGACCAACGGCCTGCACGCCGACGACGGCAAGCAGTGGTTCGGCGTGGCGCCGCCCGACCTGTCGCTGATCGCGCGCAGCAAGGGAACGGACTACGTCTACACGTTCCTGAAGTCGTTCTACGCGGACCCGGCCAAGGGCACCGGCGTGAACAACCTGTCGCTGCCCGGCACGGCGATGCCGCACGTGCTGTGGGAGCTGCAGGGCACGCAGGAAGCGGTCTGGGAAGGCCACACGGACGCGCAGGGCAACGTGCAGAAGCAGTTCAAGGAGTTCAAGCTGGCCAATCCTGGCAAGCTGACTCCCGAGGAATACGACGCGTTCGTCCGTGATACCGTCAACTTCCTCGAGTACATCGGTGAGCCGGTACAGGCCAGGCGCCAGGCGCTGGGTTACTGGGTCATTGCGTTCCTGGTGTTCTTCACGCTGCTCGCGTACGCGCTCAAGAAGGAATACTGGAAGGACGTGAAGTAAGCCGGCTTAGGCCGGCGCGGTCCCCATCGTCTCCTTCGTGGTGCCTCGTCGAGGCGCCACGCGGAGCGGTCGGGGAACTGCAGCCATCGCCGAGCGCGCAGCCTGCCGCGGTGGTTCGTGCTGCTGGACAAGGAGACTCCTCAGCATGATGACGCTCTATTCACGCGCCGTGGACGCGCGCTGCCACCGTGTGCGACTCGTGCTGGCCGAAAAGGCCCTCGCGACGCGCATCGTCGAAACCGACCTCGTGCGCCCGCCCGAGGACCTGATCGACCTCAACCCTTACCAGACGGTGCCGACGCTGGTAGACCGCGACGTGGTGGTCTATGAGCCCAGCATCATCTGCGAGTACATTGACGAGCGCTTCCCGCACCCCTCGATGTCGTCGACGGATCCCGGCGCGCGTGCGCACGCGCGGCTCGCGCTGCGCCGTATCGAGCAGGAGTGGTACGCGGTGGCGGACGCGCTCGAGCCGGGCTCGGGGGCCGACCGTCGCGACAAGGAACGTGCGCGCAAGATGCTGACCGAAAGCATCCTGGCGTCGGAGCCGCTGTTCCGCATGCGGCCGTGGTTCCTGTCGGACCAGTTCTCCCAGCTCGACGCGGCGGTCGCCCCGATCCTTTGGCGCCTGTCGCGGTGGGACGTCGATGCTGCGGCGATCACGGCGGCCGCTCCCTCGGTGGATAAATACGCGACGAAGGTCTTTGCCCGTCCCGCTTTCCAGCGCAGCCTCAGCGAAGCTGAACGCGACATGCGCAATCCGCCGTCGTCGACGCGCCGCTGAGGCTGGGCGAAACTTGATCCAGCCCCCCTGTGTTGCGCCGCGCGGCATACTGGCGCCGTGACGACGAGCAGCAGCACACCCCCGGCCCCTCCTGCCTCCGGGCCGCCCATGAAGGCGCGCCGGCCGTACCTGCTGCGTGCCATCCACGAGTGGATATCCGATAGCGTCTGCACGCCACATCTTGTCGTCGACGCGAACGCCACCGGCGTCGAAGTGCCGCGGCAGTACGTCAAGGACGGCAAGATCGTGCTGAACGTGAGTTGGAGCGCGACGGCGAACCTGCGTCTCGGCAACGAAGAAGTGAGTTTCAGCGGACGTTTCGGCGGGGCCAGCATGTCGGTGCGCGTGCCGATCATTGCAGTGCTCGCGATCTATGCGCGCGAAACCGGGCAGGGCATGATCTTCGCGGAAGACGACGCGGAGCCGCCGTCGCAGCCGCCGACGGGCGATACCGCGAGCGCCCCCGGTTCTCCCGGCGACGATCCGGGACCGAAGCCGAGTTCTCCGACTGACAGTCGGCGGGCGCGGTTCAAGGTCGTCAAGTAGCTGCGGCCATCGCTCGCCGCACCGTCTTGCGCGCGATTGGTTTTCCGTCCTGCCGCATCTCGCGGCACTGGTCTCGCTCAACTTTGAGGTGCCGATGGGCAGCAAGTGACGCTACACTTTGCGCGTCGAATCGGCGTAATCAACTTGGCCAATTGACGAAGTCAGTGGCAGTCTGCAAGCGACAGGGGGGAGAGATGAAGCTCGAGATTCGATCGATCGCAAACACCGGCGCACTAGTTCTCGTCGGCGTCGTCCTGGCAGGTGTCCAGCTGGGCAGCGCCCAGCCCGTCCAGCCACCTGACATGACCGTCCGTGGCGTGGTGGAAGACACCGAGAAGGTTGCCTTTCCCTTGCCCGCCGGCAGCCCGTCGCCCCAGGCGAGGGCCTATTCGCCGTACGCCGGCCGCAAGTACCCGACGCGCGTCCTGTGGGGCGACACCCACCTGCACAGCGGGAACTCCGGCGATGCGTTCACGACCGGCACTCGCTTCACGCCCGAGGAGACCTACCGCATTTCGCGCGGTGAAGAAGTGATCTCGACGACCGGCCTGCCGGCACGTCTGCCGCGCCCCCTCGACTTCGTCGTCATCAGCGACCACAGCGAGGCGCTCGGACTCATGACCCAGGTCTACGAGGGCAACCCGAAGCTGATGGGCGACAGCACCGTCCAGCGCTGGAGCCGCATGATCAAGGCGGGCGGCGCCGAAGCGGCCGCGGCGGTCACTGAAGTGATCGGCGCGCAGGCGAGCAACAAAGTGCCACCGGTGTTGACCGATCCGAAGATCGCGGGCCCGCTCATGATGTCGGTGTGGCAGCGCGCGGCCGCCATGGCAGACAAGTACAACGATCCCGGCAGGTTCACGACCTTCATCGGCTTCGAGTGGACCCCGACGCCGGGCGGCGACAACCTGCACCGCAACGTGGTGCTGCGCGACGGGCAGGATCGCGCGAGCCAGGTGTTTCCATTCTCATCCTGGAACAGCGAGGATCCCGAGCAGCTCTGGGAGTGGATGGCCACGTACGAACAGCGCACCGGGGGCCGTGCGCTCGCGATTCCGCACAACGGCAACCTGTCGAACGGCCGCATGTACGCCGCGCAGACCTTCAGCGGGGCGCCGCTGACCCGCGACTACGCCGAGCGCCGACAGCGCTGGGAGCCGGTGCAGGAAATCGTGCAGATGAAGGGTGCCTCCGAGAGCCATCCGAAACTGTCCCCGAACGACGAGTTCCTCGAGTACGGCATCGCGGGCTGGGAACTCGGCAACCTGACCCTCGGCGGGAAACTCACCCCGCAGATGATGCCGACCAGCTACGTGCGCGCCGGCTTCATGCGCGGCCTCGAGCATGAGGCGAAGCTGGG
>JAPLSF010000335.1 GCA_026398785.1 Pseudomonadota bacterium
AACTACAAGGCGGTGCCGTCGGTAATCTATACCGCGCCGGAAATCGCCTGGGTCGGCCAGACCGAGGAACAGGTCAAGGCGAGCGGCCGCGACTACAAGGTCGGCTCGTTCCCGTTCATGGCGAGCGGCCGCGCCCGCGCGATGGAAGCGCCGGCCGGATTCTGCAAGGTCATCGCGGCAAAGGATGACGACGAGATTCTCGGCGTGCACATCATCGGTCCGATGGCGGGCGAACTGATCGCTGAAGCCGTGCTCGCGATGGAGTACTCGGCCAGCACGGAAGACTTGCAGCGCACGATGCACGCGCATCCGACGCTGAGCGAAGCGCTGCATGAAGCGGCGCTCGGCGCCGACAAACGGGCCATCGATTTTCCGAACCGTTGACAACGTTCAGTGCCGGCGTCGCGCCCGGATCACGTTCGGCAACGACGAAAAGCGCGCGAGCAGTCTGCTCAGTTCTTCGAGCCCGTGCACTTTCACGGTGACGTCCACCGTGGCCGTGCTTGCTGCCGCGTCCGTCACCGTGTTCATCGCCTCGATGCTGATGTGCTCGTCTGCGAGCACGCCCGAAATATCGCGTACGAGCCCGCGCCGGTCGTATGCATCGATCATGATGCCGACCGGGAAAGTTCGCTCCTCCGATGGCCGGCCCCAGTCCACCGTCAGCACGCGCTCGGGGTTGACCTCGCGCAGTCGCAGCAGGTTCGAACACGTTGCGCGATGGATGCTCACGCCGCGGCCGATCGTGACGTAGCCGAGGATTTCCTCGGGCGGCACGGGCCGGCAGCAGCGCGCAATCGTGCTGAGCAGGTCGCCGACTCCATCGATGACCATGCCTGCAGAGCCGCCATTCGCGGCAGGCTTGGAGAGTCGCGGGCCGCGCTGCACCTCCTGGTGCTCATGCAACCGGCGATGCACCGCGCCGGCCACCTGCGCCAGCGTGATGTCGCCTTCGCCGAGGCCCTGGTACAGCGCATCGGCATTGGCAAGTCCCAGATCGCCCAGGATCTCCGGCAGCGGCGGGGCACGCACGCCCAGCCGGTCCAGTTCGCGCTCGAGCATCTGCCGGCCCTGCTCACGGTTCTGGTCTTCGTCCTGCTTGCGAAACCAGCCACGGACTTTGGCACGGCTGCGCGGTGACGCGAGGAACCCGAGTTGCGGCAGCAGCCAGTCGCGGCTCGGGTGTGGCTGCTTGGAAGGAATGATTTCGACGGTGTCGCCATTCGACAACTTGTAGTCGAGCGTCACCATGCGGCCGTTGACACGTGCCCCGCGGCAACGATGCCCCAGGTTGGTGTGCACCTGGTAGGCGAAATCGAGCGGCGTCGCGCCCTTGGGCAGGTCGACGACCTCGCCCTTGGGGCTGAGTGCGAAGACCCGGTCTTCGAACACCTCCGCCTGCAGTCCCGCCAGCAGGTCAGGCTCGGCGCCTTCGCGGCTCGACGGTTCCAGCAACTGCCGCAGCCAGACCATCTTCTGCTGGAAGCTCGCTTCGGCCTTGCGGCCTTCCTTGTATTGCCAGTGCGCCGCGACGCCAAGTTCGGCGTGCTCATGCATTTCGCGCGTGCGAATCTGCACTTCGAGCGGCAGCTTGCCGGGCCCGATGACCGCGGTGTGAAGCGAGCGGTAATTGTTGCCCTTGGGGGTCGCGATGTAGTCGTCGAACTCACCCGGAATGTATTGCCAGAGGCCGTGGACGATGCCGAGCGCGGCGTAGCATTCGGCGATCGTGTCGACCATGACACGGACTGCGAGCACGTCCATGACCTGGTCGAACTGCAGCGACTTGCGCTGCATTTTGCGCCAGATGCTGTAGATGTGCTTCGGCCGGCCCGTGACCTCGCCGCGGATGCGGAGCTGGTCGAGTTCGCGGCTCAGCTCGCGCTTCACGTCCTCGATGTGCTGTTCGCGCTCGGCTCGCTTGGACTTGAGCCACCCGGCGATGCCCTTGTAGTCCTCGGGGGCGCTGAAGCGGAAGGCCAGGTCCTCGAGTTCCCACTTGAACTGCCAGATGCCGAGGCGGTTCGCGAGCGGCGCGTAGATTTCCTGCGTCTCGAGCGCGGCCCGGCGCAGCTCGGCCTCGGGCGCGGATTTCATGCCGCGCATGCGCACGAGTTGCAGCGCCAGCCGGATCAGGACCAGGCGGACGTCTGACGCCAGCGCGAGCAGGAGCTTGCGCAGCCCCTCGGCCTGTTCGGGACGCAGGTGCTGGCCCGGGTTCCATTCAGCCGGAATGCCGCTGTCGCCGACGCGCTCGAGTTCCCGTGCCATGTGCACGGCCGGTTCACCGAAGAGTTCGAGCGCCCGGGGCTCGTCGACGAGCCCCCCTTGACGCAGGGGTATGAGCAGCGCCGCGAGCAGCACGTCGTCGTCCGCCTGCAATTGCGCGAGCGCTGCCATCAGTTCGACACTGCGCAGGGTGTGTTCGTTCGGCGCAAGGACGCTCACCGCTTCGAGCGCGGTGCGCACCTTCGGTGCCAGCGAACGGATGTCGATCTCGGCGGGCTTCAAGTCGGAGTGCTCGGCGGAATGCGCGGGCGTGCGGCGCCCGGAAGAAAAACGCTATCATACGACGATCGATTTCCAGGCTCAGTGCCGGGTGGTTATTTGCCGAGAATCAACCGCGGCGGACGGCGCTGGACGCTCGCATCGGGCGCGACCGGGACTGCCGGCGCGACGATTCGCATCCTCGGCATCGACCCGGGTTCGCAGGCGACCGGCTTCGGCATCATCGACTGGCAGGACGGTGACGCCCGCTATGTGGCGAGCGGGGCGATCCGCACACGAGGCGAGGCGTTTCCGCCCCGGTTGCGCCAGATCTTCGATGGCGTGCAGGAACTCGTCCGGCAGTACGGTCCACAGGAAGTCGCCATTGAGCGCGTCTTCATGCACCGCAACGCCGACAGCGCCCTGAAGCTGGGACAGGCGCGGGGTGCGGCCATCTGTGGTGTGTTTTCGGAGATCGCGGCCGTATACGAATACGCGCCGCGCGAAGTGAAGCTGGCGATCGTCGGGCAGGGCGGCGCGCAGAAGCAACAGGTTCAGCTCATGGTGATGTCGCTGCTCAAGCTGCAGGGTGAACTCGGTCCCGATGCCGCGGACGCGATCGGTCTCGCGCTGTGCCATGCGTACTCGCGCGGCGCGCGGCAGGCCGTCGCAGCCTCCATCGCGCTCGCCGGAGCCCAGCCTTGATCGGCTTCCTGCGCGGACGACTCGCAGCGAAGCATCCGCCCGTGCTGCTGCTGGACGTCGGCGGCGTCGGCTACGAGATCGAGGCCCCGATGTCGACGTTCTACGGCCTGCCGGCCGTCGGCGCGGACGTGATGCTGCACACGCACCTCGTCGTGCGCGAAGACGCCCACATCCTGTTCGGTTTCGGCACCGAGCGTGAGCGCAGCCTGTTCCGTGAACTCATCAAGATATCGGGCGTGGGTCCGCGCATTGCGCTCGGCATCCTCTCCGGTGCGAGCGTGGACGAGTTCCACCGTTGCGTCGAAGCGCAGGACGCCGCATCCCTCACCCGCATTCCGGGCATTGGCCGCAAGACGGCGGAGCGCCTCATCATCGAGATGCGTGATCGCCTGCAGGTACTGGCCACGGGTCACTCGTTCGAAATTCGCGGCCAGGCCGGCACGGGAGCGCTGGCGCCCAGTCCGCAGGCCGAAGCGTTCAGTGCCCTGGTCGCGCTGGGTTACAAACCGCCAGAGGTCACGCGCCTGCTGCAGAAGGCCGACCCGTCCGTGACCACCACCGAAGAACTCATCCGCCACGCCCTGCGCGCGGCCAGCAGCTGATGCAACACCGAGCCAGGACCAGCCTGTGACGATCGAACCCGACCGCGTCGTCTCCGCCACCGGCCAGCGCGAGGAAGAGGTCTACGACCGCGCCGTGCGGCCGAAGACGCTCGCCGACTATGTCGGCCAGCCGGCCATGAAGGCGCAGATGGAGATCTTCATTACAGCGGCCCGCAACCGTGGCGAATCGCTCGATCACACCTTGATCTTTGGCCCGCCTGGCCTCGGCAAGACGACGCTTGCGCACGTCATCGCCAACGAGCTCGGCGTCGGGTTCAAGCAGACGTCCGGGCCGGTCCTGGAACGCGCGGGTGATCTCGCGGCGCTGCTCACCAACCTGCAGCCCAACGAAATCCTGTTCGTCGATGAGATTCATCGCTTGAGCCCCGTGGTCGAGGAAATCCTCTACCCGGCGCTCGAGGACTTCCAGCTCGACATCATGATCGGCGAAGGCCCGGGCGCCCGCTCGATCAAGATCGACCTGCCGCCATTCACGCTCATCGGCGCCACGACGCGCGCAGGCCTGCTCACGTCGCCGTTGCGCGATCGTTTCGGTATCGTGCAGCGACTCGAGTTCTACGGCCACGACGAACTGCAGCGCATCGTGCAGCGGTCCGCTGGCATTCTAGGCGTGCCGACCGACGTGGAAGGCGCCGCCCAGATTGCCACCCGTTCGCGCGGCACGCCCCGCATTGCCAACCGGCTGTTGCGTCGGGTGCGTGATTTCGCCGAGGTGAAGGCCGGTGGACGCATCACGCAGGAGGTGGCGCGCGCGGCGCTCGACCTGCTCGACGTCGACCGCCAAGGCTTCGATCCGATGGACCGCCGGCTGATGCTCACGATCATCGAGAAGTTCGACGGCGGTCCGGTCGGTGTCGACAGCCTGGCAGCGGCGCTCGGCGAAGAGCGTGGCACGATCGAGGACGTGATCGAGCCGTTCCTGATCCAGCAGGGTTACATCATGCGTACCGCGCGGGGCCGCGTGGCCGCCCGCAACGCGTATCTGCATTTCGGCCTGACGCCACCCGCCAGCGAGGCGCGGCCGGCCAATCTCGGACTGTTCGAAGGCTGACGAGGTGATCCAAGAATGATCGGTGAGCATTCCATCCTGGAACTGCTGCTGCAGGCCAGCCTCATCGTGCAGCTGGTCATGCTGCTGCTCATCGGCGCATCGGTGGCCTCGTGGGCCATCATCTTCAGCAAGCGCAAGCTGCTCAACGACGCGCGGCAGGCGGCGGACCGGTTCGAGGATGACTTCTGGTCGGGCGGCGACCTCGCTGCACTCTACAAGTCGCTCGAAGGCGGCACGCACACGGGCATGGCCGATATCTTCGTCTCCGGCTTCCGCGAGTTTTCGCGGCTGCGGGCACAGCTCGGCCTTGCCGGCGCGCAGCTGCTCGATGCGAGCCGACGCTCGATGAAGATCGCGCAGCTCAAGGAAACCGACCGTCTCGAGCAGAACCTCTCGACGCTGGCGACGATCGGCTCGACCAGCCCGTACGTGGGCCTGTTCGGCACGGTGTGGGGCATCCTCACGGCGTTCCAGGCGCTTGGAAACGTGCAGCAGGCGACGCTCGCCACGGTGGCGCCCGCCATCGCAGAAGCGCTGATTGCCACTGCGATGGGTCTTTTCGCCGCGATTCCGGCCGTCATTGCCTACAACCGCTATGCGGACCAGGTGAGCCGGCTCGAACTGCGCTACGACATGTTCATGGAAGAGCTGTCCGCCATCCTGCAACGCCACGCTGGCGGCGTACAGGGCTGAGGAGACACCGACGATGTCGCGCAGGCGCGGCCGCAAGCTGATGGGCGAGATCAACGTCGTACCGTACATCGACGTGATGCTGGTGCTGCTGATCATTTTCATGGTCACCGCGCCGATGCTGAGCCAGGGCATCAAGGTCGACCTGCCGCAGGCAGCGGCCGAACCGATCGAGCCCGACGACCTCGAGCCGCTGCTCTTGAGCGTCGACAGCGCGGGGGCGATGTACTTGAACCTCGGCGATCCCAAACAGGCCCTGGACGACGAAAAGTTGCTCGCAGTGGCCAGCGCCGCCCTGCGCCGGGAACCAGCGCGCCCCGTTCTGGTCAAGGCTGACAGGGCCGTGCCATACGGGCGCGTCGTGGAGGGCATGGTGCTGTTGCAGCAGGCAGGCGCAAAGAAGGTCGGGTTCGTCACGGA
>JAPLSF010000102.1 GCA_026398785.1 Pseudomonadota bacterium
CCCGGCGAGTCGCAAACGCCGACCGATCCGCAGGAGATCAAGGAGAAGCTGGACCACCTGGTCGACCTCGTGATCGACGGCGGCATTGGCGGCATCGAGCCGAGCAGCGTGGTGGACCTGTCGAGCGGCGCTCCAGTCATCGTGCGTCGCGGCAAGGGCGATGTCTCCGCGTTCGAGTGAACGTGGCCGGGGAGGCTGCGTATAATCGCGCCTTGCCACTGGCCTGGCGGGTATACCCGGGTTAATGTGATACCCGATGTTTGTTCCGCAAGTCACTGAAATTCATATGACTCTACCGCGACACGGTCGCAGGGAACCCGTTTGAGTTCTACCGTCACGACCCCGCGTCGAGTGCTCTCCGGAATGCGCCCGACGGGCAGCCTGCACCTGGGCAACTACCACGGCGCACTGAAGAACTGGACCGAACTCCAGTATCAGTACGACTGCTATTTCTTCATTGCCGACTACCACGCCCTCACGACCGGGTACGAAGACACCCGGCATCTCGAGGACTTCGCGTGGCAGATGGTCGTCGACTGGCTGGCCGCAGGACTGAACCCGGCGGTCTGCACGATGTTCATCCAGTCCCGCGTGCCTGAGCACGCAGAGCTGCACCTGCTGCTCTCGATGATCACGCCGCTCGGCTGGCTCGAGCGCGTGCCGACTTACAAGGACCAGCAGGAGCAGCTCAAGGAAAAGGATCTCGCCACCTACGGGTTCCTGGGCTATCCGCTGCTGCAGAGCGCCGACATCCTGCTGTACCGCCCCATGGGCGTGCCGGTCGGCGAGGATCAGGTCGCTCACGTCGAAATCACGCGCGAGATCGCCCGCCGGTTCAATTTCATCTTCGGCCGCGAGCAGGATTTCGAAGCCAAGGCTGAGCGCGCCATCAGGAACCTCGGCACCAGGAACGCAGCGATCTATCGCGACCTGCGCAAGGGCTACCAGGAGCAGGGCCAGGAAGACGCGCTGGCAAGGGCGCACGCCTTGCTCGATGGCAATTCGCGTCTCACCCTGGCCGACCGCGAGCGCCTGCTCGGTTACCTCGAAGGCACGGGCCGCACGATCCTCACCGAGCCCGAGGCACTGCTGACTTCGACACCGAAAGTCACGGGGCTCGACGGCCGCAAGATGTCGAAGTCGTACGGCAACACGATCGGCATGCGCGAAGATCCGGACGAAGTCGCGAAGAAGCTCAAGACGATGCAGACCGATCCGGCGCGCGTGCGCCGCACCGATCCGGGCGATCCCGAGAAGTGCCCGGTGTGGGACCTGCACAAGCTCTATTCGGATGCGGACACGCAGCGCTGGGTCGCTCAGGGCTGCCGTTCGGCGGGCATCGGTTGCCTCGAATGCAAGAAGCCGGTGATCGACAGGATCGTCGAGGAAGTCACGGGCATGCGCCAGCGTGCACAGGAATACGAAGACAACCCGGACCTGGTGCGCGGCATCATCGCGGAAGGCTGCGAAAAAGCGCGCGCGGTTGCGGGCCAGACGCTCGACGACGTCAAGCAGGCGATGGGACTGGCATACCGTTGAGGCAGGACGACGCATGACGAAACCCGACCTCAAGTTGATCGCAGGCGGGCTGGTGCAACAGCCACCGGTCGAGCCGCACGTGCCGGATACGCACGAGCAGGGTGAGATGCCGTTCGCCGTGGTCGATGGCGAACCGGTCACGCAGATGCCGAAGGACCTGTACATCCCGCCGGATGCGCTGCAGGTGTTCCTCGAGGCCTTCGAA
>JAPLSF010000092.1 GCA_026398785.1 Pseudomonadota bacterium
ATCGTGTCGACGTGGAACGACCAGAACCCTTCGCCGACCTTCAGGTGGGTCAGGTGATGGGTGATGTACTCGGTGCTGTTCGCAGGACCTGCGGCGTGCTCAGCGGCGGACATAGTCGATACCCACTCCGACCGGACGGACTATTGTTGCTTCGTGGGCTCGCCCAGGCGAACCGCCCCAAACCAGTATCCAAAGAACGTCGCGACGTACGCTGCGAGCAGCGGGACAGCCTCGACGTTCGGCGACCCGAACGCGATCACCAGCAATGCAATCGTGAAGCCGACCTTCACCAGCCACCCCAGGAAGAACCCGATCGTGGCCCGCACCAGCGTCGCGCCTTCGCCGTGCCGCAGCATCGCGAAGGCCATCAGGCTCGTCGCCGCCACGCCAATGCCGGCTCCCAGCAGCGCCGATGCGCCCGCACGGGAACCCGCGATCGCGAAACACACGGCCGCGACGATCGCCCCGAGCAGGACCTGACTCAGCACGACGACCAGCGCCTGGCGCCGGCCTTTCTGCACGTCGAGGTTGCTCAAGGCCTCATCCAGCTTCCGGGCAACAAAAAAGCCACTTCATGCCGGTTGGACGGCCACGGGTGGCGTTGAAATCCGTTACCCGGGCAGCCTCACGCCGAAGCGCGGCTTCCGGAAAGGCGCGGAAGTATAGGGGCCTTTTTGCAGTGCTTCAAATCCGCATCTGCCACGGAGGAAGGGGGGAAGGAGAGGAAGTGGAGGAAGGATGGAGGGGCGGAAGGGCGGATGTGTTCAGGAGTTGGGGGCGAGTCGGAACGCCAAATGATGCACTTGATTCATACGGTAAGTCCGCGACCGAGATCGAGGTCGCCGATTGTTAAGCTAGGCTCGACGAACCCTTGTCTCCTATAAAATAAGTCTCTTCATATTAAGTATCTTCTCTACTTAATGTGCTCGAGGATTCCATCCAGCTCATCGAGGCTGTGGTACGCAATCACGAGCTTCCCCTTGCCGGTGCGCGCGTGCTGCAACGAGACCTTGGCGCCCAGCCTGTCCGCCAGATCCTGTTCAAGTCGGGTGATGTTTGGGTCAGGACGCGGGTCGTCTGCGTCATCCTTGCGGTTGGCCTTGTCGCCGTGGGCAAGCATCCGCTTCACGAGCGCTTCGGTCTCGCGGACCGACAGACCTTTCCTGGCGACCAGCGCACCGACCTCGGACTGCTGCCGCGCCTGCGGCAACCCGAGCAGCGCCCGGGCGTGCCCCATCTCGAGCTGCCGGTGCTCGACCAGCGTCTTCACTTCGTCGGTGAGCTCGAGCAGGCGCAGGAGATTGCTGACAGCAGCACGCGAGCGGCCGACGGCATCGGCGGCCTGTTGATGGGTGATGCCGAACTCGCGGATCAACCGGTCGAGCGCGCGGGCCTCCTCGAGCGGGTTCAGGTTTTCGCGCTGGATGTTCTCGATGAGCGACATCGCGACCGCGGCTTCGTCAGGCACGATGCGGACGACGGCCGGGATGTCGTGCAGGCCGGCCATCTGGGCGGCCCGCCAGCGACGCTCGCCCGCGATGATCTCGTAGCGGATCGGCTCGCCGGTTTTCTGCGCGGCGAGCGGACGCACCACGATCGGCTGCACGACGCCCTGGGCGCGGATCGAGTCGGCGAGTTCCTGCAGGCTCTCGGGACGCATGTCGAGGCGCGGCTGGTAGCGGCCCCGTTGCAGCAGCTCGACCGGGATGCGCGCCAGTTCCTCATCGCGCGGCGCGGCCGTGCCCCGGGCCGGCGCAGCGGACTGCGTGGAAGACGTGCCGGGTGCGTCGACCGCCGTTGCGGGAGTCGGGGCGTGCGCCGGCGTGACGGAACCGAGCAGAGCCTCGAGGCCCCGTCCGAGGGAGGGTCGCTTTGTTGCCATAGCGGACTATTATGCCGCCCGCGTCGCGAGGGCGCAGGAAACCACGCTGAATCGAGTTCGAGCCGGAGGCTTGCATGCGTCCCGTTGCCGCCCTGCTACTGGGTGGTCTGATCAGTTGTTGCGACGGCGGTGGCACGGCCTCGGCGCAGGCCGCCGAGACCTCACAGGCCGTTGAATCGCCGGCGGATTCCGTGCGCCGGGACGATGCGTCCGTCCAGCCGGCACACGCCGTGGATTCACCGTCAGTGTTGTTCGCCGCCGGTGTGTTCGCATTGGTCGAGGCCTATGACTACCCCTACAGCGTCGGCGTGACCTATGTCGCGCGGCCGCTGACTACATGGCACCTGGCGCCCGGCGCGGGTTTCGCCGTGGGGCCCGACGGCATCGCCTTCATGTATGTGGACCTGCGCCGCGACTTCGCACTCGGCGAACGCTGGTATGTCACGCCCAACCTCTCGACCGGATGGTTCATCAACGGCGACGTCATCGGTCCGCAAGATCACCTGGAATTCCAGACCGGCATCATGTTTGCGCGGCGCTTCGACAACGGGCTGCGGCTCGGGCTTGCCGGCCTGCACATTTCAAACGGCGGGCTGGAACATCCGAACAACGGCACGGAAGCCGTGCTGCTGACATTGCAGGTGCCATTGCAGAAATAGAGAAACAGGGAAATACGGGACGCTCACCTATTACCCTCACCTATTACCCACCTATTCCGGAAATAGGTGAGCGTCCCCTGTTTTCCTGTTTCTCAGGATCACTCTTCTTCTTCGGGCTCGGGTGCTGGTCCCGCCAGCGCTTCCTCTTCACGACGAATCATCTCGCCGGCAAGCGCGAGGTACGCAAGCGCACCGCGCGAATCCTTGTCGTGGAACAGCACGGCCTTGCCGAAGCTCGGCGCTTCCGCGAGCCGCACGTTGCGCGGGATCACCGTGCGGAACACCTTGTCGCCGAAGTGCATCAGGAGCTGGCCCGACACTTCGTTCGAGAGGTTGTTGCGCGGGTCGTACATCGTGCGCAGGATGCCTTCGAGCTCGAGGTCCGAATTCACGCTCGCGCGAATCTGCTCGACCGTGTTCATCAGCGCCGAAAGGCCTTCGAGCGCGTAATACTCGCACTGCATCGGCACGAGCACGCTGTCGGCCGCGACGAGCGCGTTGAGCGTCAGCACGTTCAACGCCGGCGGACAGTCGATGATGATGACGTCGTAGTTGTCGCGGACCGGCTTCAGCGCATTCCGCAGCCGCACTTCGCGGCCGATCATGCTCATCAACTGCACTTCCGCCGCGACCAGGTCCTGGTTGCCGGGCAACAGCGTGAAGTTGCCGGGATCGACGGGCACGAGCGCAGCCGCCAGTTCGCAGTCGCCGAGCAGCACGTCGGTCGTCGACCGCTCGAGGCTGGCTTTGTCGACGCCGCAACCCATCGTGGCATTGCCCTGCGGATCGCAATCGATGAGCAGCACCTTGCGCTGCGTGGCGGCGAGCGACGCTGCAAGGTTGACGGCGGTCGTCGTCTTGCCGACCCCGCCCTTCTGGTTCGCTACTGCGATGACACGGTGCATGGAAGGCCTAAGGATACAGGGGAATCAGACTTGTTCGTGGGAGTGGGCGAGTTCGACGAGGTGGCGTTCCTCTGCGAGGCCCGGCACGTGCAGCCGGTGCACGGCCACGACCTTCCAGCCGCTGAGCTTCCTGGCGAGTTCGTCCCCGGGGTACCGTCCCTTCATCGCGAGCAGCCTGCCACCGCCCGCCACCAGTCCACCCGCATTCCTGACCAGGTCCGCCAACGGGCCGACAGCTCGTGCGATGACCGTGTCGAAGCGATCCAGCGGCTGGTAGCCTTCAGCTCGTGCCTGCGCGACTTCGACGTTGTCCAGTTGCAGCGTTTCGCGGACACATTCGAGGAATCGGCACTTCTTGCCGACCGATTCGACGAGAACGAAATGCACGCCAGGCGCGACGATTGCGAGTGGAATGCCCGGGAAGCCGGCACCGCTGCCGATGTCCGCGGCGCGCGTGCCGCGCAGCCACGGCACCACCGTCAGGCTGTCGAGGATGTGTTTCGTGACTTGCGCCGGCCGTTCACGGATGGCCGTGAGGTTCATGCGCGTGTTCCAGTCGTCGAGCAGGTCGAGGTGCGCGATCAGTTTCGCGCACTGCGCTGCGTCGAGCTCGATGCCGAGGGCACGAGCCCCTTCGATGAGGTCTGTCATCGGGGCAGGATACACCGGACCCTCATCCGACCCCTCTCCCACCGACATGGGAGAGGGCGCGGTTCACGGACGGGAAAGGGAGGCGAGCGATTCCGCCTTGGTTGCTTCCCTGACATTGTCGTCCGAGTTGCGGTCGATCCACTTGTTGAACGGATCGACGCCTGCGAAGTTCGGCTCCTTGTCCGTCACGATCGCCAGCGTCTGTTTACCGCTGTGGACTCGCGTCCGCGCAACGGTCAGCACGCTGGACTTGTCGTAACCCTTGCGCCCCGGCTCAACCTTGAATGCGGCTACGTCGAACAGTTCGTCGAGCGGCGCCTCGGTCTCCTTGCCCTTGCCGTCGGCATAGAGCTTACGGGCCTCGACCTCGAGCGCGACGTCCCAGCGGCCATCGGTCCGTCGCTTCGCCTTCGCGTCGGTCACCTTGACGTCGTAGAGCGTGATCTTCTCGAACAAGTCCGTGATAAGTTGCTGGTGCTCGGGACCCGCGACCGCGCGGAACCGGCGGATGAGGTCCGTCGAGTTGGCGTACGGTGCCGACTTGAACGCGAACTCGTCGAGCAGCCCCCGCAGCGCCTCGTTGACCTTGTCGGCGCCGATCTGGTCCTTGAGCAGGTACAGCGCGAGACCGCCCTTCTGGTAATGGATGTAGGGCTGGTTCTCGACACGCATCAGGGGCAGTTCCTCGAGCACTTCGCCGCCGCGTGCGCGCAGGTACTTGTCCAGCTCGAACTTCAGGAACTTGCGGATCTCCTCCGGCCCGTACATCTGCTCCATCACCATTAGCGCGGAGTACTGCGCAAGCGACTCGACGAGGAACGTCCCGCCCTGCTGGTCTGAGCTGATCACCTGGTGACCCCACCACTGGTGCCCGACTTCGTGTGCCGTGACGTAGGTGACCATGTCGATCTTCTCGGGATCGCGGTAGTCCGCGATGAAGCCGATGCCTTCAGAGTAGGGGATCGTATTCGCGAACGACTGCGCGAACTGCGCGTAGTTCGTGAACTCGAGGATGCGCACTTGGCGGAACTGAAAAGGGCTGAAGTGGGCGGTGAAGTAGTCGAGCGACGCCTTCATCGCAGTGTTCATGCGCGGCACGTTATAGGCGTGTGCCGGGTCGTGGTACACCGTGAGCTCGACGTCGTGCCAGCGGTCCTTCGCGACTTCATACCGCGCCGACTGCACCGAGAAGAAGTTGTTGATCGGCGCATCACTGCGATAGCGGGTCGTGCGGCGGCCGTTCGCGACGGTGTCGGATTCACGATACCCGGGCGCGATCGCAATCTGGTCGGCCGTCGTGGACACCGTGATGTCTGAATTCACCCAGTCGCTGTCGTGCCGCAGCCCGTTGAAGTTGCGCGCGCTTTCATCTTCGAGCTTCGCGGGACGCAGTTCCGGCGGCAGCCCGTACTTGCGGCGCTTGGCCCGGTCCTGCAGCACGCCGTTGCGGTCCATGCCGAGCAACGGCGCGATCTCGGTGTTGTCGAGGAAGGTGCCGTGGTCGACGATGCTACGCTCGTTCTCGGAAGTGCGGAAGCCTACTTGTTGCCGCAACGTCTCGAACCTGATCGTACGTGTCTCGAGCGGCGCCAGCGGGCGCTCGAACCGGTAGATCCGGTAGTCCTGGTCGACGTGCTCGGTCTCGAGCCTCGCGCCTTCCACGTCGAGCTTCGTCATCCGCAGCGGCCTGATCCAGCGCACGTGCACCTGGTCGAGTGGCTTGCCGGTGCGGTTCTGAATGACGTAGCTGCCGCGAGTCACCGCGCGCGGCTCGCTGGGATACAGGTCCACCGCGTGCTTGACGTCGGTGATGCGTGGCTGCGGCACGGCCTCATAGCCGATCAGGGCCTTCTCATATTCGGCCTGCTCACGCTCACGGCTCAGTCTCGTCGTGTAGTCGTTCAGGACGTTCGTGTTGTAGTAGATCCAGCCGCCAAGAACGCCCATGGTCACGAACGCCGCCGCGGCGACGAGCCCGGGCGTGCCCCTGAGCTTGCGCGGCAGATGCGCGAGTCGGGTCTTCAGCGGCGCACCGATGCCGCGACGCCAGAGAGCGTAGGCGAACACGGCAAGCAGGACAGCCGCGGCGGACCAGTAGGCCTGGAACCACCATGCAATGCGGCCGAAATCACCTTGCCCGTTCATGTCGGAGAGCGGCGTGCCCGGCGTGCCGGCGTACTGATAC
>JAPLSF010000111.1 GCA_026398785.1 Pseudomonadota bacterium
GGCGGGCCGTCTTCCGGCCACTCTTCGGACAGACCTTGCGATGGGTAAACCGACTTTACCCCACCCGCCAAGCCCGGACCACAGTGCAGTTGCCGCAATCAGCCCTCTCCCGCCCAACGGGAGAGGGCTGAGGCGACGACAGCGGCTTGCCAATCCCCCGCCGGGACCGGAACATCGCGTCCTTCTATATAGAGAGGTCACCGCATGCGCCCGGCCCTGTCCGCCCTCGTACTGCTGCTCGCCTTGCCCTTGTCGGCCCCGGTCCATGCCCAGGATAAAGCCAGTTCTGCCAAGGGCTTACATGCGCTTTTCGACGCCGAATGGGAGCGCGGTCTGCGCGAGAACCCGACCGCCGCCACCTACATCGGCGACCACCGCTTCGACGACCGGTGGCCGGACTTCTCCCCGGCCGCCCTGAAGACCTCCTACGAGGGCGACAAGGCCGTCATCGCCGCGCTCGACAAGATCGACGCGCAGCAGCTCACCCCCGAGGACCGGCTCAACCGCGACCTGTTCCGCCGTCAGTACCAGGCAAGCATCGACACGTACGACTACGGTTCGCAGTACACGCCGCTGTCGCAGAGCGATGGGCTCGCCTCGATGCATCGCATCACGGACGTCGTCGTGTTCAAGACAGTGCAGGACTACGAGCAGTGGCTCTCCCGCATCGGCACGATCGACAAGCTTGTGGACCAGAACATCGCGTTGATGCGCGAAGGCGTCAAGCGCGGACAGGTGCCGCCGAAGATCATCATGCAGCGCGTGCCGCCGCAGCTCGACAAGCAGATCGTCACGGATCCGACGCAGAGCCCGTTCTACGAAGCGTTCAGGAAGATGCCGGACTCGATCCCGGCTGCCGAGCAGGCGCGCCTGCAGGCTGCTGCACGTGATGCGATCACGAAGACGGTCGTACCGTCGTACACGAAACTCAAGCAGTACGTGGTCAACGAATACATGCCGCGAACCCGCGACACCGTGGGCCTGTGGGACACGCCGAACGGCGAGGCCCGCTACGCTGAACTCGCGCGCTTCTACACCACGACCAACATGACGCCCGACGAAATCCACGAGATCGGCCTCAAGGAAGTTGCGCGTATCCACGAGGAGATGCTCAAGGTCATCGCGCAGACCAGCTTCAAGGGCAGCTTCGACGAGTTCCTGACCTACCTGCGTACCGACCCGAAGTTCCGCTACACGGACTCGAAGGACCTGCTCGAAGCCTACGAAGCGATGGCGAAGCGCGTCGACCCGCTGCTGCCGCAGTACTTCGGCAAGCTGCCGCGCATGCCGTACGGCGTGCGGCCGATCGCGGAGCAAGTCGCACCGGACACCACGACGGCCTACTACCAGGGCCCGGCGATGGACGGCAGGCGCGCGGGTTACTACTACGTGAACCTCTACAAGCCCGAGGAACGGCCGAAGTACGAGATTCCGGTGCTGACGATCCACGAAGCCGTGCCGGGCCATCACCTGCAGATCTCGCTGGCGCAGGAACTCGGCGAGTTGCCGCAGTTCCGTCGCGACTTCGAGGCGACCGCATTCGTCGAAGGCTGGGCGCTCTACAGCGAGAGCCTTGGCGAGGAAATGGGTTTCTACGAGGACCCCTACGACAAGTTCGGCCAGCTGACGTACGAGATGTGGCGCGCCGTGCGCCTCGTCGTCGACACCGGCCTGCACCACAAGCACTGGACCCGGCAGCAGGCCATCGACTACTTCAAGGCGAACGCCGCGAAGACCGAGCTCGACATCATCAACGAGATCGACCGCTACATCGGCACCCCGGGGCAGGCGCTCGCGTACAAGATCGGCGAGCTGAAGATCAAACAGCTGCGCGGCGAGGCCACGCAACAGCTCGGCGACCAGTTCGACATCCGTGCATTCCATGACGTGGTCCTGGGCAGCGGCGCGATCCCGCTCGACGTGCTCGAGGCCAACGTGCACCGCTGGATTGACGCCACGAAAGCCGCTCACCCATGAGCAGCCCCAGCGCCCGTCGCCCGAGCACGCCCGTCCGCATCGGCCCGGTGACGGTCGGCGGCGGTCATCCGATCGTCGTGCAGTCGATGACCAACACCGACACGGCCGACGCCGAGGGCACGGCGCTGCAGATCCGTGCGCTCACCATCGCGGGTTCCGAACTCGTGCGTGTCACTGTCAACACCGACGAGGCGGCGGCGGCCGTGCCGCATATCGTCGAGCGACTGGCGCAGCTCGGCGTGTCGGTACCGATCGTGGGCGACTTTCACTTCAACGGGCACAAGCTGCTGCGCGAGAACCCTGCGTGTGCCGAGGCGCTCGCGAAGTACCGCATCAACCCGGGCAACGTCGGTCGCGGAGCCAAGCGCGATCCGCAGTTCACCGAGATGGTCGAGACGGCATGCCGTTACGACAAGCCGGTGCGCATCGGCGTCAACTGGGGCAGCCTCGACCAGGACCTGCTGACGCGCCTGATGGACCAGAACTCGAAGCAGGCGGAGCCGCTCGAGGCGAACGACGTCGTGCGTGAAGCGCTGGTGGTCTCCGCGCTCGAGAGCGCAGCACGCGCCGAAGAGATCGGCCTGCCGCACGACCGCATCGTGATTTCGTGCAAGGTCAGTGGCGTGCAGGACCTGATCGGCGTCTATCGCAGCATTGCACGCCGCTGCGATTACGCACTGCACCTCGGCCTGACCGAGGCGGGCATGGGTTCGAAGGGCATCGTGGCATCGACTGCGGGCATCTCCGTGCTGCTGCAGGAAGGCATCGGCGACACGATCCGCGTCTCGCTCACGCCGGAGCCCAATGGCGACCGCACGCAGGAAGTGATCGTCGCGCAGGAAATCCTGCAGACGATGGGTCTGCGCTCCTTCACGCCGATGGTCATCGCCTGCCCCGGCTGCGGACGCACGACGTCGACGTACTTCCAGCAACTCGCGCAGGACATCCAGTCGCACCTGCGCCAGCGCATGCCCGAATGGCGCAAGCGCCATGTCGGCGTCGAGCAGATGACCGTCGCGGTCATGGGGTGCGTGGTGAACGGCCCTGGCGAGAGCAAGCACGCGAACCTCGGCATCAGCCTGCCGGGAACGGGCGAGCGCCCGGTGGCGCCGGTCTACATCGATGGCGAGAAAGGCCCGACCCTGAAGGGCGAACGCATCGCCGAAGAGTTCCAGCGGCTGGTCGAGGACTACGTCGAGCGGAC
>JAPLSF010000205.1 GCA_026398785.1 Pseudomonadota bacterium
GCCTTCGCGCAACATCTTGCGGAAGCGCTGCCGGGTGTCGCTCTCTTTCGGTGTCGGCGGCGGCTCGTCCGCCGGCATGCCAAAACCCATCGCCGGGCCGGACGCTGCGCGCGGACGCGGCAGCAGCTCGTCGAGCACGCGCTCTTCGGCCGCATCCATCGCGCGGTGACGCACCTTCTCCATTTCCT
Organism: Pseudomonadota bacterium; assembly: GCA_026398785.1. Taxonomy (GTDB): domain Bacteria; phylum Pseudomonadota; class Gammaproteobacteria; order Steroidobacterales; family Steroidobacteraceae; genus RPQJ01. Next base: position 189 of record JAPLSF010000205.1, read on the forward strand.
GCTCGCGCGTCATCTTGACGGCGACGTCGACCAGGTCCTTGATGATCGAGTCGACTTCGCGGCCGACGTAACCCACCTCGGTGAACTTCGTCGCTTCGACCTTGATGAACGGGGCGTTCGCCAGACGCGCCAGCCGCCGCGCGATCTCGGTCTTGCCGACGCCGGTCGGGCCGATCATCAGGATGTTCTTGGGCGTGATCTCCGCTCGCAGCGGTTCGCCCACCTGCATGCGACGCCAGCGATTGCGCAGCGCGATGGCGACCGCGCGCTTCGCAGCGGCCTGGCCGACGATGTGCTTGTCCAGTTCCTGGACGATTTCGCGGGGGGTCATGGATGACATAGGGGAGAGGAAGGGGAGGAAGTGGATGAAGGGGTTATGGGTTAGCCGGAATGCAGCGTCGAAAGTGATTGCACATCCGTCATCCGGTGAGCAGCGCAGTGCAAAGGCGGGCCGTCCGGGCCAGGGCAGAAACTGCGGATTGCATTCCGACTAATCCCTTCCTTCACTTCCTCTGCTTCCTCCCTTCATAGCTCTTCGATCGTGGTGTTGCGATTGGTGTAGATGCAGATGTCCGCCGCGATGCCGAGGGCCCGTTCCGCGATCGACCGTGCGTCGAGCGTAGTGTTCTGCAACAGCGCGAGACCCGCGGCCTGCGCAAACGGGCCGCCTGAACCCACGGCGATGAGGTCGTGTTCCGGTTCGATCACGTCGCCGTTGCCGGAGATCACGAACGTGTGGCCATCATCGGCCACCAGCAGCAGCGCTTCGAGGCGGCGCAGGCTGCGATCGCTGCGCCAGTCCTTGGCGAGTTCGATCGCCGCGCGCGTCAGGTTGCCGTATTGCTGCAGCTTGGCTTCGAAGCGCTCGAACAGCGTGAACGCATCGGCGGTGCCGCCGGCGAAGCCCGCGATGACCGAACCGTCGTGCAGGCGGCGCACCTTGCGCGCATTGCCCTTCATGACCGTGTTGCCGAGGGTGACCTGGCCGTCGCCGCCCATGGCGACGCGGCCGTCGCGCCGGACGCAGAGGATCGTGGTGCCGTGGGGGTCGAAGACGGACATAGGGGTCAGGGGAGGAAGGGGAGGAAGGGGAGGAAGGTCAGGAAGTTTCGGACGAAGAGTCGGAAGCGGGAGGTGGAACCGCGCGTTTGCGGCGGGCCCTGGGGTGGGCCGCGTCGTAGATGCGGGCCAGGTGCTGGAAATCAAGGTGGGTGTAGACCTGGGTCGTGCTGATGTTCACGTGACCCAGCAATTCCTGCACGGCGCGCAGGTCCTGCGACGATTCGAGCAGGTGGGAAGCGAACGAGTGCCGGAACATGTGGGGGTGCACGTGCTCAGGCAATCCCTGCAGCCGGGCCCAGCGGGCGATGCGCCGCTGCACGATCCGCGGACCGAGGCGGGCTCCACTGACGCCGACGAACACGGCGTGTTCGCCGATCGCGGCAATCGTCGACCGTTCTGCGATCCAGCGTTGCAGGGCTGCGATCGCCTGGCGACCGACAGGCACGATCCGCGTCTTGTTCCCTTTGCCCACGACCCGGACCGTGCGATCGCGCAGGTCGAGGTCGAGCAGGTCGAGGCCGAGCAGTTCCGACAGGCGCAGTCCCGACGAATACAACAGCTCCATGATCGCCTTGTCACGGACCCCGAGGCTGTCGTCGCCCCGGAACTCGAGCAGGCGCGCCATCGTGTCAGCGTCGAGCAGTGTCGGCAGGCGCTTGCGGGCCTTGGGCGCCTGCACGTCGCCGGTCGGGTCGCGCTGCAGTTCGCCTTCACGCAACAGGTAACGGAAGAGGCCGCGGCAGGCCGAGAGCCGACGCTGGATACTTCGCGGGGCGAGACCGCGACGGTGTTCGCGCGCTGCAAACATTCGTATGTGCTGCGGATCGAGCTGTTGCCAGTCGCTGATGCCCTGGGATGCGCAGTAATCGAGCAGCGAAGCGAGGTCGCGGCCGTAATTGCTCGACGTGTGCGGCGACAGCCGCCGCTCGTTGCGCAGGCTCGCGAGGTAGTGATCGATGCCGCTTCGCAGCGGCTCGTCGGTCATGCCAGTCGCGCCGACACTGCTTCGGTCACGATCTCGCTGATGCGCACCAGGTAGTCGGTGCTCATCGTGGGCAGGTAGCGTTCGGTGTCGTGGCTTGCGATGGCGAGGAGGCCGAGGCCCGCGCGCTCGCCGAGCGGGATCAGCACCGTCGAGCC
>JAPLSF010000382.1 GCA_026398785.1 Pseudomonadota bacterium
TCTTCTACCGATGCCGGTAGCGGGAGTACGTCACTTGGCGCGCGATTGCAGCCGGGACGGCGGCGGCGCGAGCTTGCCTGCCTCCGGCGGCGTCGACATGAGCCAGTCCGGATTGGGCAGTTCGCTGAAGATCTCGCGCAGGGCCTCGCCCCAACGCTCGCGGATGCGCTGGAAGTACTCGTTGGTCGAGTCGATGTCGACGTGGCTGCTGATGCGGCATTCGTCACGACGGACGATCACGAGATCGAGCGGCAGGCCGACCGAAAGGTTCGAGCGGATCGTCGAGTCCATCGAGATCAGGGCGCACTTGGCCGCCTCGCTGAGCGGCATGCTGCGCCGAGTCACGCGATCGATGATCGGCTTGCCGTACTTCGATTCACCGATCTGGAAGTAGGTGGTGTCGGGTGTGGCCTCGACGAAATTGCCAGCAGCGTAGATGTGGAAGAGGCGCGGGGCCTCGCCCTTGATCTGGCCGCCGAGGATGAAGGATGCGTTGAATTCGATGCCCTGCTGCCGCAGCGCCTCGGCGTCGCGCTGGTGCATCTCGCGCATCGCGCTGCCGACGCAGCGCGCCGCCTCGAACAGGTTCGGGCAATTGAGCAGATTGGCGTCACTCTGCGAACTCATGCGTTCGGCCAGCAGATTGAGCGCGCCCTGCGTAATGGCGAGGTTGCCGGCGGACATCAGCACGATCACGCGGTCGCCCGCGCGCTCGAAAACCGTGGTCTTGCGGAACGTGTTGATCTGGTCGACGCCCGCGTTGGTGCGCGAGTCCGACAGGAACACGAGGCCCGCATCCAGCAGCATCGCTACGCAATACGTCATGACGGGTCCGGTGGTGCGGTGAGGGTACGAATGGTAGGCCCGCAACGATGCCGCTGCAAAGCGTGTACCCGGAGGCACGTTTTCACTGTTGCTGATGGGAGGCGGCCAGTGCGGGTGTGGCCCCGCCGAATGCGGCCAATTTGACCGCGACAGTAAGTTGCTCACGACCACCGCCGCGGCGCACTCCGCGAACGGGTGCTGCGTCGAGATAGTCGCGGCCGACCGCGAGCCGGCAATGCGCTGCGCCGGCCACTTCGCCATGCGTGACGTCGAGGCTCAGCCAGCCCTCGTCACCGCCGATCCACGCGTCAACCCAGGCGTGGCTCGCGACTTCGCCGGTCTCCCCGGTGTAGAAGTAGCCGCTCACGTAGCGGGCAGGAATGCCCGCGGCCCGGCAACACGCGACGAACACATGGGCCTGGTCCTGGCAGACACCGAAGCCGAGGTCCAGCACTTCGGTTGCGGCATGGCTGACGTCGGTGATCCCGGGTTCGTACTCGACCGCCTTGCGCACGCCGGCCACGAGGTCGAGCAGCGTGGCGTGCGAAGCCGGGTGACGCCCGAGGTGGCGCTCGGCGATCTCGCGCAGGCTGGCGTTGGCGCGCGTCAGCGCCGTCGGCGCGAGGAAAGCCAGGTGCGACAACTCGCCTGCCAGCGGCGGCATCGTGCGGTTGCCAGCGTCGTCGGGCGCGATGTCGGCGATGCCTTCGACGACGATCCGCATCTGCTTGTGCGGTGCCTCCATCGTCACGACGTGCGTGACGTTGCCGTACGGGTCGATCTGCTCGAGCCGTTCGCCGGGCAACGTGATGCGCCAGGACAGCACGCGCTGCCCGCGCTCGGCCCGCGGCGTGAGCTTCAGCGACTGGATGCTGTAGCTCACCGTCTCTTCGTAGACGTAGCAGGTCTCGTGACGGATGTGCAGTTGCATCGTGTCCCCGGTATTGCGGCCGTCACGTGGGAACGACGTGGCCGAGGAAATCGCGGCCGATGCGGTCGTTCAGGTCGCCCACGCGTGTGATGACGTCCTGCAGGAAAGCTTCCGCGCCGCCCGCACCGAGCGTGTCGAGCGTCCCGAAGCGGAGCATCGCATGCAGCACGCCGGCGCGGCGCTGTGTTTCACCCGACCGCGTGTTGGCGACGGCGGCCAGGTTGTCGAACACGAGATCGGCGGAGCGGAGCAGCGAACGCGGCACGTCGGGCCGGAACGCGGCGAACTCGACCACGTGCATCGGCGTGACCCGGTCGCGGGAGACGCGACGGAAGATCTCATAAGCCGAAAGCGCCCGCAGCAGCACGGTCCACGGCAGGTAATCGTGCGTCACCGGCTCGCCGGTATTGTCGGCGGCTTCGCAGGCGAGCCGGATGCGCAGCAGGCGGGCAACGCCGTCGGCCCGTTCGAGGAACGTGCCCATCTGCATGAAATGGTAGCCCTCGTCGCGCAGCATCGAGCCGAGCACGACGCCGCGGGCCAGGTGCGCGCGGTATTTCACCCACTCGATGAACTCGGCCACGTTGCGGGCGGAAAACCGGTTCGGCGCGTTGCCGCGGGCCTCGAGCCAGGTGGCGTTGAACGTCTCCCACATCTCGCTCGAGATCGAGCCGCGCACGGCACGGGCGTTCTCGCGCGCGGCGCGCAGGCAGTTCAGGATGCTCGACGGGTTTTCGCGGTCGAACGCGAGGAAGTCGATGACGCGATGCGCCTCGTGGTTGTCGCCGAAGCGTGCGCCGTAGGCGTCGGCGAAACTCAGCGTCGAGAGCGTTAGGCCCCAGCCGACGCCTTCGCTGGTGCTCTTGCGCGGCAGCAGCGACAGCCGGTACTGCACGTCGAGCGTGCGCGCGAGATTCTCCGCGCGTTCAGCGTAGCGCCCCAGCCAGTAGACGTGGTCGGCAGTGCGGCTCAGCACGCGGTCAGTCCTCCAGCACCCAGGTGTCTTTCGTGCCGCCGCCCTGCGACGAATTCACCACCAGCGAACCGGCCCGCAACGCGACGCGCGTCAGCCCGCCCGGCACGATCGTGATCTCCTTGCCCGAGAGCACGAATGGTCGCAGGTCGATGTGGCGCGGCGCTACGCCTTGCTCGACGAACGTCGGGCACGTCGACAGCGCCAGTGTTGGCTGCGCAATGTATTTCTCGGGCGCCGCGAGTATGCGCAGGCGGAAATCCTCACGCTCGGCTTGCGAAGCGGTTGGCCCGATCAGCATGCCGTAGCCACCGGCCCCGTGCACCTCCTTCACGACCAGTTCGTCGAGGTGGGCGAGCGTGTACGCCAGGTCGTCCGGCTTGCGCAGGACGCGCGTCGGCACGTTCGCAAGCAGCGGTTCCTCGCCGAGGTAGAAGCGCACCATGTCCGGCACGCAGGGGTAGATCGACTTGTCGTCCGCGATGCCGGTGCCGATCGCGTTGGCGATGGTCACGCGGCCGGCCCGATACGCGGACATCAGTCCGGGCACGCCCAGCGCCGAATCCGAGCGGAAGACCAGCGGGTCGAGGAAGTCGTCGTCGATGCGGCGATAGATGACATCGACGCGCTGCGGGCCCTGCGTGGTCCGCATGTAGACGAAGCCGCCGCGCACGAACAGGTCCTGGCCTTCGACCAGCTCGACGCCCATTTGCTGCGCGAGGAACGCGTGCTCGAAGTAGGCGCTGTTGTGCGCACCCGGGGTCAGCACCACGACCACCGGTGCGGCGACCCCCGTGGGCGCGACGCTCGCCAGGTTCTCGAGCAACCGGTCCGGGTAGTGCTCGACGGGGGCGACGCGGTTGAGGGCGAACAATTCCGGGAAGAGCCGCATCATCATCTTGCGGTCTTCGAGCATGTACGAGACGCCCGACGGCACGCGCAGGTTGTCTTCGAGGACGTAGAACTCGCCCTGGCCCGCGCGCACGACGTCGATGCCGGCAATGTGCGCGTAGATGCCGCCCGGCACGTCGAGTCCCTGCATCTCCGGGCGGTACTGGTTGTTGCAGAAGATCTGTTCCGGGCTCAGGACGCCGGCGCGCAGGATGTCCTGGCCGTGGTAGATGTCCGCGATGAACGCGTTCAGCGCCTGCACGCGCTGGCGCAGTCCTGCCGCGAGCTGGCGCCATTCGCCGGCCGAGAGGATGCGCGGCACGATGTCGAACGGGATCAGGCGCTCGTTGCCATCCTGCTCGCCGTATACCGCGAACGTGATGCCTACCCGGTGAAAGAGGCTGTCGGCTTCAGCGCGCTTCTGCCGCAGCGCTTCCTCGGGTTCGCGGATCAGCCAGTCGGAGTAGACCGAATAGGGCGCGCGCACCTGCCCGTCGGCGGTGTACATCTCGTCGCAAGGCACGACAGGCGTGGCGGCAGGTTCCATTGAGCGTCGGCAGGAAGTCCGCTTCGCTCTAGCGAGAATCGTGCCAAGCCTGAAAGGCTCACGATCCGCCCGTTACTGCACCCAAGCGGTGCAGGGAAGGGCGCTGGTCGGCTGTAACGGCCCAATTTGGTGCGACAGCTGCCGATCGTGCGGTTGGCCTCGAGCGGACGGTTCAATACCGGCCGTGGGTCTTGTAGAGGTAGTTGGTCAGTTCGGCCGTCTGCATCGACAGCCGACGCTGCAGGTCGTGCACCACGCGAACGATCGCGCGCATGACGCGATAGACAAGGTGGGGGTTGCGGTCGAGCAGGCCTTCGAGGTCGCCGCGGCTCAGGCTGAGCACACGCGTGCCGTTCTCGGCAACGAGTGAGGCGTAGCGCAGCGCGCCGTCGAGGAACGAGAGTTCGCCGACGACGTCGCCGGGACGCAGCACACTGAGCGTGACTTCGTTGTCCGTGCCGGCCGACTTGACGACCGCGATGCCGCCACTCGCGACGACGTAGAGGTGGTCGTCGCTGTCGCCCTCGCGCACGAGCACCTCGCCCTGCGCCAGGTCACGAAGTGTCATCACCGCTGCCAGCGCCCTGCGCTGGTCTTCGGTCATCTCGGCTGCCAGCTTGGATTTGCTGAGACCTTCGAGGATGGCGGCTTGGGTCATGGCGGGCTCCGGCGACGATTGGACTGGTTCCGGATTGTCGCGGTAGCGCCGCCGTCAGGCCAGTAGGTGAAACCCGCGTCCCCGCCCGGTCGATCCCGGAGGTCGAACCCTTACCTTGCCGCTACTGCAGCGGCGTGCGCGATCAGACCGGCGCGGGCAGGCGACACCGCGGTTTGGTCAGCAGCATCTGCACGTCGCCGATCTGCCGCTCGAGGAACCCGCCTTCGCAGTAGCTGAGATAGAAGTCCCACATGCGGATGAACGTGTCCGGGTAGCCAAGCTGCCGCACCTCCGCGAGGCGCGCAAAAAAGTTCTCGCGCCATTTCCGCAAGGTCGTGGCGTAGTGTGGTCCGATGTCTTCGAGGTGGAACACCTTCATGTCCGTGGCCCGGCGCAGCGAGCCGGCAATCGCCGTGACCGACGGGATGAAGCTGCCCGGGAAGATGAAGCGCTGGATGAAGTCGACGGACTGCAGCGCCTGCTCGTACACCTGGTCCTGGATCGTGATCGCCTGCAACAGCATGGCGCCGTCCGGCTGCAGCAGCGAGGAGCACTTGGCCATATAGGTGTCGAGGTACCGCGCACCGACCGCCTCGATCATTTCGACCGACACGAGTTTGTCGTAGGTGCCCGTGAGGTTGCGGTAATCCTCGAGCAGCAGCGTCACCTGGCCGCTCTGCAGCAGGCCGGCCGCCGCGAACTGCTGCTGCGCCCAGTCGTGCTGCTCGCGCGAGATGGTGGTGGTGGTCACCTTGCAGCCGTAGTTCTGCGCGGCGTGCAGCGCGAGGCCGCCCCAGCCGGTGCCGATCTCGACCAGGTGGTCGTTCGGCGACAGGTGCAGCCGGCGACAGATGCGATCGAGCTTGGCCAGCTGCGCCTCATGCAGGCTCGCATCCGCACGCTCGAACACGGCGCACGAATACAGCATCGTCTCGTCGAGGAACAGCGCGAACAGGTCGTTGCCGAGGTCGTAGTGGGCC
>JAPLSF010000392.1 GCA_026398785.1 Pseudomonadota bacterium
GAGTGTCGGGCGCGTGCACATCTTGATGCGCACGTCTTCCTTGCCGTCCATGTGCCATGCGCTCGCGTGGCATTGCACGTTGCGGTCACGCGGCTGCGACAGCATCGAGCGTTCCCAGAATGTCGCCGGCAACGCGGGGAACGCGATCGACTGGTAGAACGCCTCGGCTGATTTCGCCATCCGCACCGAGTCGTACTTCTGTGCGACGAGCGCGGAGTCCACGTCGAGCTGGCTCACGCCCGGATACGGCTCGAAGATGTCGTAGGCGGCTTCCCACTGCTGTGCCCACATGTTGCCGAACAGATGCGCTGGAATCGGCTTGCCCGCCGGTACCTTATCCTCGCCGTACTTCGCCGCGAGCCGCCCGCGTGCGTAGCACTGCAGGTCCTTGTAGAGCGGCTCGACCTGCTGGTAGAGGCGCGCCGCCTCCTTGGTGAATTCATCCGCCGGCATGTCGTAGCCCGACCGCCACATCGCCCCCACGTCCTTGTAGCCGAGTTCGCGTGCGCCTTCGTTCGCCAGTTCCGTAAAGCGGACGTAGTCGGGGCGCAGTCCGCGGGCCTGGTCGTGCCAGCCCTTCCAGGCGTCGAGCAGCTCGTCGTAGTCGCGGCTCTGCTCGAGAACGGCCTTCAGCTGCACTTCGTCGCGGCAGTCCTTGCCACCGTCCTTGCAGTACCTGGCCTCACCGTACTTCGCTTCCATGCCCGCCATGATCGTCGCGAGTTCGGCACGCTTGGCGGGATCATCTGGCGCCGGCGCCGACACGCCCTGGCGCAACAGGTCGATCGTGCGGCGGGAGGCGGCGCTCATCGGCTTGCCGTCGAACTGCTTCGACTCCTCGACCGCCTTGCTGAAGGCGGCCAGGAAGCGCTCGTTGGCGCGGGCGCTCAGCAGCTGCGTGTCGACCGTGATGTAGGTCGCCTGCGTCCAGCCGGCCGCGTTCAACTCGAGTGCGATGTCCGCGAATTCCTTGTTGAGCCGGGCGACGAACTCATCGCCGGTTTCGGCTGCTGCCGTGCACAGGGGCGCAACGGTCCACAGCGCGATGGCAACGGCCGCGGCGAGGCGCGAACGCAGGCGAACGCGAGCGATGGAACGCTGGACAATACAGTTCAGGGACATGGCGGTCTCCGGACGTGGAATGGGCGCGGACTCAATCGAGGCCAACCTTCGTTTCGACGCGGTAACTGAAGAGGTCCGAGTTGTAGCGGGCGACGAGGTGGTCTTGCAGCTGGCCCTGCGCGTCGTAGGAAAAGCGGACGAGCTTGAGCAGCGGCTTGCCGCTCGGGACGTTGAGTGCACGGGCAACGTCAGGCGCCGCGCCTTCCGCGCTGAGGAAGCGCTCCATGCGCGCGATCTTGAGCCCGTAGCGTTCGAACAGCGTCAGGCGGCTCGCGCCCTCGAACTCCTTCCTCGGCATCGACGCCGAGAATTTCGGCGTCCAGGAGACGTAGTGCGCGAACGGCTGGCCACTGGCGCTGCGCACCCGCACGAGCTGACACACCCGGGCGCCTGCACCGAGGCCGAAGGCTGTCTGCAGGTCCGGCGGCGGTACCGCCATGCGCTTGAACAGGACCGTGAGCGTCGTGCCGCGGCCGAGGTCGCCAAGGCTTTCCGCGTTGGATCCGAGTGGTGCCACGATCGGCACCGGGCGATCCGCGTGACTGACGAACGTGCCCTTGCCACGGTGTCGGACCACGAGACCTTTGGCGGCGAGTTCAACCAGCGTGCGCCGCGCCGTGATGCGCGAGACGTCGAAACCGTCCGCGAGATCCTTTTCGGACGGCATGCGCGACCCGATCGGCAGCACGCCCTTGACGATGGCGTCGTGCAGGACCGTATACAGCTGGAAATACAGCGGCGAGGGCGAATCGGCGTCGATCAGCTCCCGGTCGAGCAGGGCGAGCGCCGCCGCGCCTTCGGTCTGTCTCATGCAGCCGCTCCGCCGCTGCGTGCCATCAGTGCTTGATGTCTTCGGCGCCGTGCATCCAGCGCACGAGCGTGCCCGAGAGCGTCCACAGCACGACGGCGAATACGAACAGCGTCCCGGCGAGACCGCCGAAGATCGACAGCTCACCCAGGCTCTCGGCGTACGAGCCGATGATGCCAGCCAGCCAGTTGGCGACGAAATTGATCAGGAACCAGACGCCCATCATCAGCGAGGCGAGGCGCAGCGGCGCGAGCTTCGTGACCATCGAGAGCCCGACCGGCGAGATGCAGAGTTCGCCCGTCGTGTGGAAGAAGTATGCGATCACGAGCCACCACATGCTGGCCTTCGCGCCCGTCTGTGATTCGAGCGCGGCGGCGACCATCGCGAGGAAGCCGATCCCCGTGAGCACGAGGCCCAGCATCATCTTCTTCGGCGTCGGTGGACTGCGGCCCGCTTCACCGAGCTTGCTCCAGGCGACCGAGAACAGCGGCGCCAGCAGCACGATGAAGAGCGGGTTCAGCGACTGGAACCAGCCCGCCGGTACCTCGAACGCGCCGATCAT
>JAPLSF010000319.1 GCA_026398785.1 Pseudomonadota bacterium
CCCTTCTCGACACGCAGTACGTTGAGCGCCTCGAGGCCATAAGGCACGACGCCCAGGTCCTGCCCCGCGTCATGCAGCGTGCGGATCAGTGCATCGCCACGGTGGCCGGGGACCGCGATTTCGTAGGCCAGCTCGCCCGAGAACGAGATGCGGAACAGGCGGGCCGGTTCGCCGTTGCGCAACGTGACCTCGCCTGCAGCCATGAACGGGAATGCCTCATTCGACAGGTCACACCGTGGGTCGAGCACGCGCTGCAGCAGCTCGCGCGAGCGCGGCCCGGCGACGGCGAACTGCGCCCATTGGTCGGTGACGGACACGAACTGCACGTCGAGTTCGGGCCACAGCGCCTGGTGACACAGGTGCATGTGCTGGTACACCTGCACTGCATGCGACGTGGTGGTCGTGATCAGGTAACGGTTCTCCGCCAGGCGCGCTGCCGTACCGTCGTCGAACATGAAACCGTCTTCACGCAACATGATGCCGTAGCGGGTGCGGCCAACCGCCAGCGTCGCGAAATTGTTCGCGTACAGCCGTTCGATGAGCTGCAGTGCGTCCGGTCCCTGCACGTCGATCTTGCCGAGTGTGGAAACGTCGCAGAGTCCGACAGCCGAGCGCACGGCCTTCACTTCGCGGCACGTCGGTTCGAACCAGTCGGATTCACCGGGACGGGGGAACCACTGCACGCGCAGCCACGGACCGCTTTCCGTGAACGAAGCGCCGAGTTCACTGGCCCACCGATGTGACGGTGCGTAACGGGTCGGGCGGAAGTCCATACCGCGGTGGTGTCCCGCCATCGCTCCCATGGCGACGGGCGTATAGGGCGGACGGAACGTCGTGGTGCCAGTGTCAGCGATGGAGCGAGAGCGATACTTCGCCAGCAGGGCGATGCCGGTGACGTTCGAGGTCTTGCCCTGGTCCGTCGCCATGCCGAGCGTCGTGTAACGCTTGGCGTGTTCGACGGAGCGGAAGCCCTCGCGCTCGGCAAGTTCGATGTCGTCCGCAGTGACGTCGTTCTGGAAGTCGACGAAGCACTTGCCCCTGGCCTGGCGCACCCGCCAAAGCGGGACGCGACGTGTCGACTCGTCGGTGACGCGTGGCAGCGTCGGCATCGATCCACGGAACCCGCAAGCAGCCGCGGCTGTCAAGCCTTGCCGGAATCCCGTCACGAGCGCTTCGCCCAGCGTCATGTCGCCGTTGGCGGCGCCGGCCACCCGCACACCTGTCGGCAGCATGTCGGGGACGAAGATCGAACGTTCCTCGTCCCAGCGCGGCCGGTTGCCCTTGTGCGAGGTGAGGTGCAGCGTTGGCGACCAGCCGCCGGACATAGCCACGAGATCGCAGTCCACTCGGTGACTGGAGCCGGTGCGCGTGGAGTACTCGACCGCTTCGACGTGCCTGCCACCGCGCGCGCCATGCACTTCGCCGGCAATGGCATGGATGTCGGGGAACCTGCGCGAGAGTTCCGACACGATGACCGGTTCGCGCGAATCGATGATTGCCGCGACCTCGCCGCCAGCTGCGACGAGGTCCGCTGCGGTGGTCCAGCCGTCGTCATTATCGGTGAACACGACTGCGCGGCGGCCCGGCAGCACCGCGTAGCGATTGACGTATGTGCGCACTGCGCCCGCCAGCATGACACCGGGTAGGTCGTTGTTGCCGAACACGAGCGGGCGTTCGATGGCGCCGGCCGCCAGCACTGCCTGTTTCGCGACGAAGCGCCACACGCGCTGCCGTGGCTGGAACTCCGGCGGGACGGGCAAGTGATCGTTGACGCGCTCGACCGCGCCGTAGACGCCGTCGTCGTACACGCCGAACACCGTGGTCCGCGGCAGCAGGCGCACTTCGGGCATCGAACGCAGTTCCGCAATCGCCTGCGCGGCCCAGTCGGCAGCAGCCTGGCCGTCGATCGTTCGACGTTCGGCGAGACAACGTCCGCCGAGCGAGAAATCCTCGTCCGCAACGATGACGCGTGCGCCCGAGCGCGCAGCGCTCAAGGCGGCCGCCAGGCCCGCAGGCCCGGCGCCAATCACCAGCACGTCGCAATGTGCCCAGCTCTTCTCGTAGTGGTCCGGATCCGCTTCGAGCGCAGCGCGACCGAGTCCGGCGGCGCGTCGGATCATTGGCTCATAGACCTTCTCCCAAAAGGAGGCGGGCCACATGAACGTCTTGTAATAGAAGCCGGCCACGAACAGCGGGGAGAACAGCCCGTTGATCGCCTGCACGTCGAACTGCAGCGACGGCCAGCGGTTCTGGCTCGTGGCCTCGAGGCCGTCATAGAGTTCGATCACAGTCGCGCGGGTGTTGGGCTCGCGCCGAGCGCCGCTGCGCAGCTCGACCAGCGCGTTCGGTTCTTCGGGTCCGGCGCTCAGCACACCTCTCGGCCGGTGGTACTTGAAAGAACGTCCGACCAGCCGCACGTCGTTGGCGAGCAGCGCCGATGCCAGCGAATCGCCTTCGCAACCCGCGTAGTTCCTGCCGTCGAAGCTGAAGCGGAAAGTTCGCCGGCGATCGATCGCACCGCCCTTGGCAAGGCGCAAACTCACTTCGACTCTCCGGCGGTGAAGACATCCCGCGCGGGCACAGCGCCCTTGATGTCGTGGTTACGCGT
>JAPLSF010000204.1 GCA_026398785.1 Pseudomonadota bacterium
GATGCACACTTTCTACTGGGGGGACTGGTACGAGCAGATCGTCGGCCCGGAACAGGCCGCCCGCATCTCGCCGATGCGCTCGATCCTGAAGACGGGCCTGCACGCCACCAGTCACACCGACGCGCCGGTGGCGCTGCCTAACCTCATGCAGGTCGCCTGGGCGACGGTAAACCGCACTTCGCGCTCGGGCAAGGTCATCGGGCCCGACGAGCGCGTTACTCCCTATGAAGCGATGCAGATGATCACCATCTGGGGCGCCGAGCAGTTCGGCGAACAGGCCACCAAGGGCTCCATCAAGGAAGGCAAGCTCGCGGACTTCGTCATCCTTTCCGACAACCCGGTCACGGTCGATCCGCAGGACATCAACAAGATCCAGGTTCTCGAAACCATCAAGGAAGGCAAGTCAGTCTGGGCACGTGGCAGAAAACTCTAAGTCAGTCTGCTGTTCAAGAGCGGGGGGACGTCGCCATGGCCCTGTGTACTCGCGCCAGTTCAATTTCCGCGAGCGCGACCGTCGCTACGCCACTTTCCGCAAATCGATCGTATGGCTGCAAACCGGGTTCGGCGTGAGCCAGCCGAAGACTGGGACGGGGTTTCTGCTTGGCCGACCGAACCGCCCATAGCGACCGAACTTTTTCCGAACCGCGCAGCGGGCGGTTGCACGCTCACTTGCAAGTGCAACGCAAGGGTGGATGCAGAGTCAGATCGCGACTTCCTCGAACACTTCGAGCGCACTCTGTACGAATCCGCGCCAGTATTCCCGATTCTGAGCGTCAGCGTCATCATGCTCAAGGCCGAAGGTCTCGCGGAACGCGGCAATGTCCCTCCTGCTCAGATGCCGCTCGCCAAGGATCGTGCTGACGACCCGGTACCCGGCTTGCTCGCCGTCAAACCCCCGGTGCACGGCGATCGAGGCCAGCCGCTTCAGTTCGAGGTACTCAGCTGATTCTTCGGCCCAAGTCGCACCTGCCCGCCTGCCGCGCTCGCCGGCCTGCTCGAAGAATCTCAACCTGCTCTCCTCAGTCCTCACGCCGGCTTGTTCCGTTGCGTTTGTCACGGTCTTATTCCTTCATGGACAGTCAGAGCATGAATCTGCGCGATCGCGTCGGCGAGAGCTGCATCCCGGCACTCGGTCTATTGGCTCTCATGACGAACCCCTCCGCGTGTTGTCCGACTGGCGATGATCGACTGCGCGTATGGCCGGTCTGCGGCCGGTGCATCAAAGTGCACGTGCGAAGTACACGCCTGCTTTCGGTCAGACTCATGACAGACGGACGAATTCTCCGTGACGCTCTCACGCCGATCCAGACGCGCAGCCTGGCGGTCTGGACCACGCCGCCGTGCGCCGTCGCGGTCGCCACCGACGGGCAAAGCATTCGTCCGGTCCACCAACTGACCGCTGCAACGAGCGCGTTGCAACGCTGTGTTACGGTACCGTCGAGCCCGCGCGTGTCCTTGCGCCAAGCCGTATCGGAGGGTGCATGAATGCCATGAAGGGTCCAATGCTGCGCGACAAGAAGATCGCGCTGGTCGCGCACGACAACAAGAAGCGTGAGCTGCTCGAATGGGCCAGTTTCAATCGTGACCGGCAGGCCCACCAAGAGGTGTATGCGACCGGCACGACTGGCGGAATCCTGGAGCGACACCTGGGTTTCGAAATCCGCAAGCTCCAGAGCGGACCGCTCGGCGGCGACCAGCAGATCGGCGCCAAGATCGTGAGCAAGGAGATCGACTTCCTGATCTGCTTCCGGGACCCGCTGGAGCCGCAACTGTCGCATTGCCTCGGCTGGGACCCCCGAACCGGGCATGCGCGACGCCCCGCCCGACCGAACCTATCTCGAACCGGAGTCCTGAACGCTAGAATTCGGAGACAGACAAACGTCGCAGGAGGGTCATTCGTTTGTCGTGATGCTCCGCCATTCGCTCCAGGATGTCGGAGAGAAAGGCGACGGTATCAACCACTCTAGGTCCTTTGTTGAGCATGACGCACTCGGCGCGACTGCTCATGACGGCATCGCTCACTTCCGCGCGGGTCGGCGCGCCTCCTTTCGCGAGACCCTCGAGGACCTGCGTCGCCCAGATCACCGGCACATGTGCCGCCTCGCACAACCAGAGAATCTCCTCCTGCAATTCAGAAAGCCGCTCGAATCCCACTTCAACGGCGAGATCGCCACGCGCGACCATGACGCCTACGGGCGGGGAAGTGAGCGACGCCAACAAGATCCGCGGCAGGTTGCGGAAGGCGGTAGCGTTTTCGATCTTGAGCACCACACCGATGTGAGCCGCGTCCAACGCCGCCATTTCCTTCTGCAGCCGATCGACGTCGTCGGCGGTACGCAGGAATGACAGCGCTACGAGGTCGACGAACCCCACGACCTCCCGCAGGTCAATGAGGTCCTTTTCGGTGAGGGCGCCCAGATTCAGATCGGAATCCGGAAAGTTGATTCCCTTTTCGTCCCGGAGCCTGCCGCCTCCAGGCGGCACGTGCGTCACGTTGATGTCAATAATGCCGTCCGACGCATTCCGTACGATGCCACCGATCTTTCCGTCATCGAGCCAGACTCTGTGCCCCGGCCGAACGTGTTCGAACGCAGCCGGCAACGTGCAATGTATGTGAGCTGGGTTCAGCCGGCCGCTTTGCGGATCAACCGTGGCGGGCATTCCCGGGATTGGATCTCGGGTCAGGATCAGCGAATCGCCCACGTTTAGACCGATGCGTTCTTGCAGCGCAGGGAGATCGCCGACGATGAGTTGTCCGGCGGCGCCTTCGGCGTCCTGTGCTTCCAGCACGGCGCCCGGTGCCAAGTAGACGCCGCGATCGACTTCAGCCAGCAGTGACCGATCGGTGGTGGCCAGGATTCTGAAGGTGCGGCGACGACCCCGAAGATCCTCCGTAATGAGCGCCTTGCCACGTCGCCAAGCACCCGTTGCCCTGGCAAGGGGCACGGCAACCGCATCGTCCGGCCCTGGCTCTGGGCTTTCCTGTGGCGTGAACCACCCGCGCGCCGGTTTCACAATCCGTCCCAGAGCATCGAACTTGGGACGGAGGCGAAGCACGTGTCCGATGCGTTGCAGTGGCCCCGTCCGCAGCTTCGGCCCAGCCAGGTCGGCTTGAATACGGCATGGCCTCCCGACGATCCGCTCCGCCCGTCGCAGGTGAGACGCCATTCGACGCCAGGCTTCCACCCCGTCATGGGCGCAGTTGATCCGCATGACATCCATGCCGGCGCGAAGCAGATCCTCGATCAGTTGTGGATCGTCCGCTGCCTCACTCGGCATCGTGACCATGATCCTGACGATGCGCGACGGCGGTGCAGGACCGAACAGGCGTCGGGTGTGATCGTGGAGCAGTATCGGGCCTGTCTGAAACGTCGCGGGTGGCTGCGGAGCGGGGTCCGGATCTTCTCCCGCAAGAACTTCGAGATTGGATATGACGGCGTTGATCGCGGCCAGTACGTGACCTTCGAGTATGCC
>JAPLSF010000182.1 GCA_026398785.1 Pseudomonadota bacterium
GATGGCTGGCGTGACGATCGGCCGGGTCGAAGACATCCAGTACGACATGAAGCTGTACAAGGCGATCGTGACGATGCGCATCAACGACAAGTACCGCGCCATCCCGAACGACAGCGATGCCAGCATCTACACCGCCGGCTTGCTCGGCGGCCAGTACATCGGCTTGACGCCGGGCGGTTCGGACGTGCCTTACAAGGACGGCGAGCAGGTCATCATGGCGAACGACGCCCTCGTGCTCGAAAGCCTGATCTGCAAGTACCTCTTCAATTCGGCGGCCACCAAACCGGCTGAGTCGGCGCCGGCGCCGGCCCCCGCCCCACAGGAGTGATTAGGGACATGACAGCGATGCGCGGCAACGCCGCCTGGTCGAAAGTTATCCTGGTCGCGCTGGTCGGTCTCGCACCGTTGGTGCTGTCGGCGCAGACCGCTCCTGCCGCCAAGCCCGCCGTTGCAGTGCCAGGGCCGGGTCCACAGGAACTGATGCAGAAGATCTCGCAGGACCTGCTGCACGAGCTCGACGCGAACCGGGCTGCGATTACCAAGGACCCGACCAGGCTGCGCGGGTTGGCCGACAAGTACCTGCTGCCGCACTTCGACGTCGACTATGCGGCGCGCCTGGTGCTGGGCAAGCATTGGCGCACGGCAACCGACGCGCAGAAGACGCGCTTCATCGACGCCTTCTACCAGTCGCTGATGCGCAACTATGGCGACGCCGTGGCCGAGTTCACGGCGGACCGCCTGACGATCATGCCGTTCAAGGGCGATCTTGCGTCGGGCGCGGCTACGATCCGCACGGAAGTGAAGCGCAGCAACGGCACGCCGGTGCCGGTCAACTACACGATGCGGGCAACGCCGCAGGGCTGGAAAGCGTGGGACGTCACGATCGAAGGTATTTCGTACGTGAAGAACTACCGCACCGACTTCGGCGCGGAAATCGACCAGAAGGGTATAGACGCGGTGATCCAGCGGCTCGAGGCGCAAAACGCGGCTGGCACGCCGGATGCGCCGGGGACGACCCCGACGGCCAAAGCCGGTCGCTGAGCCAGCGGCGGCCGACAGCAGTTTCGCATTGGATCAGTTCAGCATTCAGCGCGTGGCCGATGGCCGGCTTGAGGCGAGCGGGGTGCTCGGCTATGTCACGGCGGGCCGCGCGTTGCCCGCGGGTCTCGCCCTGATCCCCAGGGCGGCGACTTGCACGATCGATCTGTCGCGCGTCACCGAGGCCGACAGCGCCGGTCTCGCCGTGCTGGTCGAATGGCTGGCGACGGCGAAGTCGCGCGGCACGGTGATTCACTACGAAGGCATCCCGTCGCAGATCCTCGCGGTTGCGCGGATTTCCGACCTCGAAAGCCTGCTCACTGACGGGCACTGAGTCCGTCGGACCTCGATCGCGACAACGCGCAAGCCAGTCGGCCGGTCCTTTCCCGCCGCTCAGAGGTCTCACGCGCTTCGTGAATCGGGCGGAGGAACCGCACGTTTGGGTGCCGAACTCACTGCTTTTGAGTTGGGCCGTTTTCGTCAGTCGGAGGCTCCTTCGCGTCGCCTTCGTCCGCCGCCGGCTCCTCGCTTTCCTTCAGTGCTTCTTCGGCCCAGTTCTCGTCCTCCCCGGGCAGCTTGCTTTGCGGCGGATTGCCGTCGAAGACCAGGTACAGCCTGCGCTGCAGGTAGGCGTTGCGCACGAACGCATATGGGTCGTACGTCTGTGCCAGAGTCTTGTCGAGCGGCAGGTATTGCACGCGCCTGTCCAGGAAGCTCAGTCCCAGTGAAATCCAGCGCTCCGAACCCGCGTTGTACCAGCGGAACGGCTGCGTGAAATCGTCGGCGATGCGAGCCGGCGCATCGCGCACCGTTGCAGGACCCAGGAAGGGCAGGACCAGATAGGGACCGGGCGGGACGCCCCACCAGCCAAGCGTCTGGCCCGAATCCTCGTTGTGCTTCGGCAGGTTGGTGCCGCCGTTGATGATCGTCGTCGGGTTGCCCAGGTTTTCGAAGAAGTTGCCGACGCCCGTCTGCACGATTTTCGGTGTGTAGTCGCGGTACACCGTGGCCGCGGGCCGCAGTGCGTAGCGGTCCAGGGCGTCGTTAAACTTGAAGACACCGCGGTTGACTCTCTCGAACGGGTCGGGATTCCGTGGACGCGGGGTGCCGTCCGCCTGGGTCGTCGCGCAGCCACCGAGGAAGACCGCGACCGCCAGCAGCGAGATGCCGGCAGCAAACCCGGACAGCAGCGGCCTGGACGTGCTGCGAGAAGTGCGGTGGAACATTAGGAATCCTGTGGCCGTGGCGGCAGAGCGACCACTCTGTCGTTCCGCAAGCGCGGCATTCTACCGATTCGGGGCGCGTCGTCGCGTGCCTAGCCCGGCGAGCGCGGGCTGTCCGGCGAACGCTCGCCGTCCGGCGGCTGTTTCGACCGGTTGCGTTCCTTTGGCAGCCATTCACGCACTTCCTTCAGCCGCGCGACGAATTTGGCACGTTGCTGTTCGGTGATGCTCGGCACCGACAGGGCAAGTTCGAGCTGGTTGATGGCGAGCATGAGGTCACCACCCATCAGGTGGTATTCCGCCATGTAGGAGTAGGCGTCGGCCACGTCGCCTGCCGCGTTGGCGGCCATTGCCGTCAGCCGGATCTGCTCCTGCGTCGGCGGCACGTTGTTGAACAGGTCGAGCAGCACTTCATGCGCGCGTTTCGCGCGACCAGCCTGCAGCAGCGCCTCGCCGTAGCGGACCGTGACGGGCACGTTGCGGGGGGCCAGCACGCGCGCGCGTTCCAGCGTCTCCAGCGCCTCCTGCGTCTTGCCCGTGGCGAGCTGTGCCTGGCCGAGCGCGGTGTGAAACGCCATGACTTCCGGGTATTGCTGGCGCAACCGGGTGAACGTGACGACTGCCTTGTCTGCTTCGTTGCCGTACAGCTGCGACAGGCCGCGGCCGTACGTCTGGGCGAGCGACAGATCGGCTGCGTTGTCGCCGAGCGCCTGGTAGTAGTCGCGGGAGTCGCCGTTGCGCGAGAAGAGCAGCACGCGGATGCGTTCCTTCATCAACGCATAGCTGAGGCTGTCCCGCGGATTGACCGGCGGATACTGCAGCGCGCGGTCTTTCGACTCGGCGATGCGATTGCTGGTGACGGGGTGCGTGCGCAGCAGCTCGGGCACGCGGTCCGGGCCAAGCTGCGTACGGCGGAACATCGTGTCGAAAAAGGCCGGCATCGCGTTGGGGTCGAAACCGGCAGCCGCCAGCACGCCGATGCCGATGCGATCGGCCTCGTATTCGTTGTCGCGGGTGAAGTTGATGCCTGCCTGCGCGGCCATGTTCTGCGCCGCGGTGATCGCGCCCATGGTCACGTCTGAACTGCCGCCTCCGACCGCGCCCACCAGGATCGCCGCGAGCATTGCGGCCGTGGACATCAGGTTTGCCCGCGATTGTGCTTCGAGTCCGCGCGCAATGTGCCGCTGCGTGACGTGCGCCACTTCGTGCGCCAGCACGCCGGCGAGTTCGCTCTCATTGCGCGTCTCGAGCATGAGGCCCGAGTGAATGCCAACGTATCCGCCTGGCAGGGCGAACGCGTTGATGGCGGGATCGCGCACGACGAAGAAATTGAAGTTGCGGTTGCCGTCCTGGGCGAGGCTCGACAGCCGCAACCCCAGCGACTGGATGTATTCATGAACTTCCGGATCGTCGAGGACCATGCCGGCCTCGCGCAGGTTGCGCATGACCATGCGGCCGATCTGGCTCTCGTCCTCGAGGCTGAGCGCCGCCTGGGCTGCAGTCCCCATTTCGGGGAGCTGGTCCTGCGAGGACTT
The DNA here is from genome assembly GCA_026398785.1 of Pseudomonadota bacterium. Classification (GTDB taxonomy): domain Bacteria; phylum Pseudomonadota; class Gammaproteobacteria; order Steroidobacterales; family Steroidobacteraceae; genus RPQJ01. The sequence goes on from JAPLSF010000182.1 coordinate 3,797, forward strand.
CTGGGACTGTGCCAGGGCCGGCAGCGTGGCCAGAAGCAGGGCGAGTGCCGCCAGGCGGGGACGACGCAGGATAGTGGGGAGATTCATGTGCTTCTTCTGACAGCGGGCCCTGCCGAGGGTTCCTCGGCCGGGCCTACAGCGTCTCGGAAGCGAAATCCGCGAGGCGCGAGCGCTCGCCGCGGGTCAGCGTGATGTGGCCGTAGTGCTGCCAGCCGCGGAAGCGGTTCACGACGTAGGTGAGGCCGCAGGTGGTCTCCGAAAGGTAAGGCGAATCGATCTGGGCGATGTTGCCGAGACAAACGAGCTTGGTGCCTGGGCCGGCCCGAGTCACGAGCGCCTTCATTTGCTTGGGTGTCAGGTTCTGCGCCTCGTCCAGGATCAGGTAGCGGTTCAGGAACGTGCGGCCACGCATGAAATTGAGCGAGCGGATCTTGATGCGGTTGCGCAGCAGGTCGTTGGTGGCGGCACGACCCCAGCTGCCGCCTTCCTGGCTTTGCGTCAGGACTTCGAGGTTGTCCATCAGCGCGCCCATCCAGGGCTCCATCTTTTCCTCTTCCGTGCCCGGCAGGAAGCCGATGTCCTCGCCCAGCGGGATCGTCACACGCGTCATGATGATCTCGGTGAAACGATTCGTCTCGAGCGCCTGCGACAGGCCCGCGGCCAGCGTCAGCAGCGTCTTGCCAGTGCCCGCGGGACCTAGGATGGTGACGAAGTCGATTTCAGGATCGAGCAGCAGGTTGAGCGCGAAGTTCTGCTCGCGATTGCGTGCGCTGATGCCCCAGACACCGTGGCGTTCGCTGCGGTAGTCGCGCGCCACTTCAATGACGGCAGACTCGCCGTCGATCGAACGCACGATGCCTTCGAGGCCGTGATCGTCGGTCTGGTAGACGAATTGATTGGGCGCCCAGTTGGCAACCAGCTTGTTGCGTACGCGGTAGAACGTGCGGCCACCGGCCTCGTGCCAGGACTCGAGCTTGCGGCCCGCTTTGTCCCAGAAGTTGCCGGGCAGCTTTTCGATGCCGGTGTAGAGGAGGTCGGCGTCCTCGATCGTCTTGTCGCTGTAATAGTCCTCGGCGCGCACCCCCAGGATGGCGGCCTTGATGCGCAGGTTGATGTCCTTCGACACCAGCGTCACACGCGCGTCACGGTGTTCCTGCTGCAGTGCCAGCGTCTGTGCGAGGATCGCGTTGTCGGCGCCATGGCCAGGCAGGGTGGCCGGCAGGTTGCCGTTCAACTGTCTGGTCTGGAAAAAGAGACGGCCGCTCGGTGGCTTCTTGCCGCCCGGCGCGAACTTGGCCGAGGGCAGTTCGATGCCATGATCGATCTGCAGCTTGTTCGCGTTCGCCATCAGCTCGTCGAGAAAACGGCTGACCTGGCGCACGTTGCGGGCGGATTCCGAAAGCCCCTTCTTGCCCGCGTCGAGCTCTTCGAGCACGGTCATGGGAATGAAGATGTCGTGCTCCTCGAACCTGAAGATGGCCGAGGGGTCGTGCATCATGACGTTGGTGTCGAGAACGTAGATCCTGCGCGGTTCGATCTGCTTCCGGGTCTTGGCCAAGTCGGGCTCCGCTGATGTGGTATGGCGGGAAGGGCGTATCGGCTAACCGCCGTGTCAGAGCGCGGCCGCAGCGGCGAGCACTTCTTCCGCGTGGCCGGGTACTTTTACCTTGCGCCATTCGCGGCGCAGTACGCCCTTGGCGTCGATCAGGAAAGTGCTGCGTTCGACGCCCATGTACTTCCTGCCGTACATGCTCTTTTCCTTCCACACGTCGAAGAGCTGGCACACAGCCTTTTCCTCGTCGGCGAGCAGCGGGAACGTGAAGCGGTACCTGGCGATGAACTTGTCGTGCGACGCGACGCTGTCCGGCGACACTCCGACAATTTCCGTGCCTGTCTTCCTGAATCTCGCGTGCAGGTCGCGGAAGGCTTCGCCTTCCCTGGTGCAGCCCGACGTGTTGTCCTTCGGATAGAAGTACAGGAGGAGGTTCCTGCCGGCGACATCGGCCAGCTGCCATTTCCTGCCGCCGCTGGCGGCAGCGGAGAAGGCGGGCACCTTGCGGTCGAGCGTGACGGTCTTTGCAGGCATGAGTTGCGTGGCTCAGGACTTCAGGGGTTCGAGGATGGCGTCGAGGTTCATGTGATCGCAGAGATCCATGAACTCTTCGCGCAGCGCGGCGATGTGGATCCGCGTCGGCACGTGGATGACCATGTACACGGAGAACATCGGGGCGCCCGTGTGCGCGGCGTTGTAGGTGCGAGTGCTGATGTCACCCACGTCGATGCCGCGCGACGAGAAGAAGCCGGACAGTGTGTGCAATACGCCCGGCTGGTCGAGACACACGACATCGACCGTGTAGCTGACCATGTCGACCCGGGGAGGACGCTGCTCGGTGCGGCGCACGGTGATCGTGAGGCCGGAGGCCTCACCGAGCTTGGTGAGTTCGCCGTCGAGCTTGGCCAGCGTGTGCCAGTTGCCCGCGACGAGCAGCAGCATGGCGAACTCGTTGCCGAGCGCCGTCATGCGGCTTTCGAGGACGTTGCCGCCACATTCGACGACCACGCGGGTCAGGTCGTAGACCAGCCCGGTCCGGTCGTTGCCAATGGCGCAGATCGCGATCAGTTGCTTCATGGATGCCTGGACTCAGTGTATCGGCGCCGCACGGGCGCGTGTACCGTGATTTTGCCTTGCTTCGCTGCTTTCCGCTTGCGTAGCATGAGCAGTCTTCCCACCGAGGCCCCCGAAGAATGTTCAAAGGCAGCATCCCTGCGCTCGTGACGCCCATGCGCGCCGACGGGGCGGTCGATTTCCAGGCCTGGGAGCGCCTGCTGGATTTTCACGTCGCCGAAGGCACGGACGCCGTCGTCGTCGCTGGCACGACCGGGGAATCCCCGACGCTCGAGCCGGCTGAGGTAGCGGAACTGGTTCGGCGCGCCAAGGCGCGTGTCGCCGGTCGCATGCCGATCATCGCGGGCAGTGGCACGAACTCCACGGCGAAGAGCATCGAGCTGTCGCGCGAGCTGGCCGCGGCCGGTGCCGATGGACTGCTCACGGTCGTCCCTTATTACAACCGGCCCACCCAGGAAGGCCTTTACCGGCATTTCAGCGCCATTGCCGATGCGGTCGACGTGCCGGTCATTCTCTACAACGTGCCCGGTCGCACCGTGTGCGACATGTTGCCCGAGACGGTCGTGCGGCTGGCCGAGCATCCCCGGATCGTGGGCATCAAGGAGGCGACGGGCGACATGTCGCGAGCCGAATCTATCCTGGGCGCGGCCCGGCCCGGCTTCCTGCTGCTGAGCGGCGACGATCCGACGGCCGCCGAACTGATGAAACGGGGCGCCCGTGGCGTGATTTCGGTGACGGCCAATGTCGCACCGCGTGCGATGCACGACATGTGCGTTGCGGCGCTCGAAGGCCGGCATGCGGAGGCTGCGGCACTCAACGAGAAGCTGATGCCGCTGCACCTGGCGATGTTCGTCGAGCCGAACCCGATCCCCGTCAAATGGGCCGTGGCCCGGCTTGGGCTCATGGAGCGGGGCATGCGGCTGCCGCTGACCTGGTTATCCGAGCGTCTCGAGGCGGAGTTGCTGGCCGCCATGAAGGCCACGGGCGTCACGATCGCCTGATTTCAGCGCTGCCCCGGATTGGCGGCTACTAGCCGGGTGGGCGAGGGGCGTGTACCCTTCCGCCCCCTGCGGAGAGGTGGCCGAGCGGTCGAAGGCGCTGGACTGGAATTCCAGTTACATCTTAACGGGTGTACGTGGGTTCGAATCCCACCCTCTCCGCCACCAACACCAGAACGCCCCCGCTTAGGGGGCGTTCTTGGTTTACCTCTCGACCCATGAAATCAATCAGCTACGAGCTTTTTGTAAAACCAGTGTAAAGGTCGTTCGACGACCTCTGCATTCCCGCGGCGACGACCCTCATGGCAGGGTAACGACCAACCCGTCGAGCATCCCATCCAGCCGGATCTGGCAACCAAGCCGGTCATCCGGGTGGCACGTCGGCATACCCTGGATAACGATCTGCTCGTCCTCGACGGCGTGTGACAAGCGTGCAGCCCAGTCCTGGGCCGGCCTCACGATGCAGGTGGCGCAGCACATATCGCCCCCACAGATGCCGCTGATGCCTGGGACCCCGGCGCTGAGTGCGGCCTGCATCAGCGTCTGGCCTGGAACCGCCATTACGCGGTGCGTGGTGCCATCGGACTCGATGAATACGACCTGTATCCCTGATTCGGCGGACATGCCGGCAGGGTACCCGAAGGTGGCCCATCCGAGCGTGCGGAAGAAGGTGCGCAGGGGCAGAATCACTGCCCCGCTCCACCAAGACACTCCGCATGGAAACCCCTCTCACCCCGCTCGATTTCCTGCGCCGCGCGCGCAAGCTCCACGGCTCGCGCGAGGCCGTCGTCGATGGTGAACTGCGACTGACCTACGAAGCGTTCGGCCGACGTTGCGACCGCTGGTCGTCGGCACTGGCGCGGCTGGGTGTGAAGCAGGGCGAACGCGTAGCAACGCTGGCACCCAATACGCATCAGCACCTCGAGCAGTACTACGCAGTGCCGCAGCTGGGCGCTGTCATCGTGCCGATGAACTACCGCCTGGTCGCGGATGACTTCGTCTACCTTGCGAACCACAGTGGCGCCAGGGTCCTGTGTGTGCATGCGGATTACCTGGATACCGTGGACAAGGTTCGCGGCCAGATGACCACGGTCGAACATTTCGTCGCGCTGGAAGGCAGCAAGCCGGGCTGGCTCGAGTACGAACAACTGCTCGCCGCGAACGACGGCGTGTTCGAGCGGCCGTCCATCGATGAGGGCGACCTGCTTTCGATCAATTACACGAGCGGCACGACGTCGCGTCCGAAGGGCGTGATGATTACCCACCGCAACGCGTGGGTGAACGTGGTCGGCACGCTGGCACACATGCCGATGACCCCGGCTGACCGGTTCCTGTGGACGCTGCCGATGTTCCACGCGAACGGCTGGACTTACACGTGGATCCTGACGGCCGCCGCCGCGCTGCACGTTTGCCTGCGTCAGGTCGATGCAGCGACCATCTACCGGCTGGTGAACCAGGAACGCATCACCATGCTTTGCGCCGCGCCGACGGTGCTCATTGCCATTGCCAGCGGACCGGAAGAAGGGCGCAGGTCATTGCGACGCGGAGTCCGTGTCGCGACGGCCGGTGCGCCGCCCGCAGCAGCCACCATCGAACGCATTGAAGGTGAGCTCGGCTGGACCATCACCCAGGTCTACGGCCTTACCGAGACGACGCCGTTCATTTCGATCTGTGCGCCGTTGCCCGAGCACGATGCGCTCGAGCCTGGCGAGCGAGCACGGATCAAGGCGAGGCAGGGGGTTGAACTCATGACGTCCGGCGACCTGCGGGTCGTCGACGAAGAAATGCGCGACGTTCCCTGGGACGGAACCACGCTCGGCGAGATCGTTGCACGTGGCAACGTCGTGATGAAGGGGTACTATAACGATCCGGACGCGACCGAGAAGGCATTCCGCGGCGGCTATTTTCACACCGGCGACGCGGCCGTCGTGCATCCTGACGGTTACATCGAGATCCGCGACCGCTACAAGGACGTGATCATCAGCGGCGGCGAGAACATCTCGTCCATCGAAGTCGAAGGCGCCCTGCTGCGGCACCCCGCGATTCTCGAGGTGGCGGTC
>JAPLSF010000383.1 GCA_026398785.1 Pseudomonadota bacterium
CAGCAGATTCGGCGCGACCTACCGCCGCCGCCAAAGCACTTCGCTCCCATGTTCATGCCGCGCCAGCACGCGCGCGATCACGAACAACAGGTCCGACAACCGGTTGAGGTACTGCGGGACCTCAGGCGCGACGGACTCCGCGCGAGCAAGAGCCCACACGCGCCGCTCTGCACGACGCGCGACGGTGCGGGCAAGGTGGCACGCGGAGGCCGCCTGGCCACCACCCGGCAGGATGAAATCCTTGAGCGGCGGCAGGCCTTCGTTGAAAGAGTCGAGCGCCTGTTCGAGCCGGTCGACGTAGGCCGCCGTGATCGCGCGATGCCCGGGAATGCAGAGTTCGCCACCGAGGTCGAACATGTCGTGCTGGATCTCGGTCAGCGTCGCCTGCACGGCATCGGGCAGGCCCGGCACCGCGAGCACCACGCCGATCGCGCTGTTCGCCTCGTCGACCGTGCCATAGGCCTCGACCCGCAGGTGTTCCTTTGGCACCCGCATCCCGTCGCCGAGGCCGGTGCTGCCGTCGTCGCCAGTGCGCGTGTAGATCCTGCTGAGTCGGTTGCCCATGATTGCTACTTGCCTCCGTTGCCGGCGCCCGGAGCGTACCGCATCGACACGTACAAGCCGCGGTCCGGGGTGTTGTAGGTGCTGGCGAGTTCGTAGTCCTCGCCCAGCAGGTTCTCGACGCGCGCGATCAGCGAGAGGCTCGGCGTGGCCCGCCATTCGGCGGTCAGGTTCGCGAGCACGTAGCCGTCGAGCGTCGTGTCCTGCGGGAAGCCGAAGTCCTTGCGGTCGCCGGTCGCCAGCACGTCGAGACCGAGCAGCACCGGGCCGAACGCGCGCGTCAGGCCAACGGTGAGGCTTTCCTGCGCGCGGCGCAACAGCCGCGAGTCGTCGGCAAGGTCACGCGGGTCCTGGTAGATCGCTTCCACGCGGGCCTGCCAGAGCGAACCGGTATAGACCCACGAGGCCTCGATTCCCTGGATGCGCGCCTTGGCCACGTTCTGGTTGATGCCCTCGAACGGGTCGTAGGACAGGACCGTAAAGTCGATGAGGTCCTCGATGTCGGTGTGGAAGGCCGAGAGCGTCAGCGACTGCTGCGGTGCCAGCGCGTGCTTCACGCCGACTTCGTAATTCTGCGAGCGCTCCGGCTTCAGGCCGGGGTTGCCGCCGTAGCCGAAACGATCCGTCGCGTCGGGCGCGCGGAAGCCGCTGCCCGCAAGACCGTAGACGCGAGTGCGCAGTTGATTGAATGCGTAGCCGTACTCGGCGTTCCACGTGACTGCGGAACCTGCCGTCTCGTGGTCGGTGTAGCCGAGCGCCAGCATCGCGAGATGTGGCCCGACCGAGATCCGATCCTGCACATAGACGTTGACCGCGTCGGTATCCGACTTGAAGCCCTCGCCGAACGATTCGCTGCTCGCGCGCTCGCGCGAATACATCGCGCCAACGCCGAGCCCGTGCACCTCAGACAGCTGCCAGTCGTACTGGGCGTCCAGGGTATTGCGATCGGTCTTGAGGAAATCGGGCGACTGGTTCTGCTCGATCTCGTCCTCGAGGTGGTTGACCGAGACGCGAGCCTCGCCTGCGGCACCTACGGCCAAGCGCATTTCGGCCGCCGTCGTCGACGTGACGTAATCCTGGTCGACGGGCGTGAGGAAATAGTCGGAGTACTCGGTCGTGCCCTCGGTCCGGTAGTGCCGGACCGTGACTTCGGCTGCACCAACGTCGGCACGCAGCGCGAGGTTCGCGCTCAGGTTCTCGTAACCGCGGTCGATGTAGTCGGTGGTACGGGTCGGGAAGCCGTCGCTTTGCGTCCACGAAACACCGACATCGAGTGCTGCGGACTGCCCGAGGTCGACACCACCGTTGAGGCTGGCGCGTTGCGTGTCGTAAGCGCCGTAGCCGGCTTCCGTGATCCAGCCGTCCTGCGAGCCACGGCGGGTCACGACGTTGACCACGCCGCCGATCGCATCGCTGCCCCACAGCGCGGAGCGCGGGCCTTTCACGACTTCGATGCGCTCGATCATGTCGGGCCGGATGTTCTGCAGGCCGGGCAGGCCGATGGTGCCCGGATTGATGCGGATGCCGTCGACCAGCACCAGCGTCTGGTTGCTCTCGGCGCCGCGGATGAACATCGCCGTCGGCTGGCCGGGGCCGCCGTTGCTTGCGATGTCGAGACCGGCATGGAATCGCAGCAGCTCCGCGGCATCGCCGGCGTTGCTGCGTTCGATCGTTGCGCGGTCGATCACGACGACAGGCGCCAGCACCTCGTCGGCGGGCGTCGGCACGCGGGTGGCCGTGACGATCACGTTCATCTCGGGCTGGGCGTCGTCGGCGCGACTGGTCGTCGTGATGATGGTCGCAATCAGGGTCGCGGCGCCCCACAGGCCATGGATGGAAATACGCAGGAAACCCGACCGCGTGAAAAACGCGGAATTCGAACTGGACATTGTCGTGCCACACCCCGTGCATGCGCCTTCGCGGACGCAAAGAAAATTCCAGCAACGGAATGGGCGCGTGACGGAGCGGGGGCGGCCATCGCTGAACGGATTGCCGCCCGAGTTCCGGCCGCTCGCCCACCGCGAGGCTGGTCTCGATCGACGGGCCGGTCTCCGGGCTCTCGAGCGGGCTGGTAGGCCCTGCCTGCATCCCCTTCCCGCGCTTTCGCGCAGTGGGTGCCGGACCTTGCGGACCGGGTGATGTGGCTTTACTCGACTACCGTTGCGGGGGCAGCGCCGGATTCTGACCGGCTTCCCGTTCTCCCGGCATCACGCCCGGGATCACCTGTCGGTGCGAGCACGGTAGGGATGAGGGGCGCGTGTGTCAAGAACGGACCACGCATGGCGGCAAGCGATTTGCCGACTGTAAATCGTAAGATGCGCGACGCGGGCTGTAGCCTGTGGGCTGTAGCGGGTAGGCTTTCAGTCCACGGACTACCGCCCACCGCCCACCGCCCATAGCCCGCAGCCCAACCTCCCATGCCTCACTCGCCA
>JAPLSF010000098.1 GCA_026398785.1 Pseudomonadota bacterium
CCCGCCACCGAGAGAATCTTGGTGCCGGCCGACTTGAGCGTGCCGAGCGAGCGATACCAGTCGCCGCCCCGGACTGCGATCAGCGCAGCAGCGCACAGCGTCTCGACATTGTTCACGATCGTCGGCTGCTGCTTATAGCCGTTCGTGACGGGATACGGCGGACGATTGCGCGGCACACCGCGCTTGCCCTCGAGCGACTCGATCAGGGCAGACTCCTCGCCGCAGACGTAGGAGCCAGCGCCGACGTGGATGCGGATGTCGAAATCGAAACCCGGTTGGCCGCAGATACCGTTGCCGAGCAGGTTGGCAGCGCGGCGCCGCTGCAGCGTGGCCGCGAGCGGCTCGAGCAGGTAGCGATACTCGCCGCGCAGGTAGAGAAATCCCAGGCTGGCGCCGATCGCATAGGCCGCGACCGTCATGCCCTCGAACACAAGGTCGGCATGGCTGGTCAACAGCACGCGATCCTTGAACGTGCCCGGCTCGCCTTCGTCGGCGTTGCAGACCACGTAGCGCGTCAGGCCCGTAGCTTGACGGCACGCTTCCCACTTGACGCCGGTGGTGAAACCCGCGCCGCCGCGGCCGCGCAGGTTCGAGCGTTTGATCTCCTCGAGGATTGCGATCGGTCCCTGCGCAGTACCCACGTACGCCTCGCGCCAGGAGCGTTCGTTTGCCGCGTGCTCGGACCAGCCGTCCGCACCCCGCTGCAGCGCCGCGCGTAGCGCATCGCCGGGTTGCAGCGTATGGCCGAGCAAGATATCCGCGCGGCGCACGTTGTCGTGCACGACGAAGAACTCGGCGGGCCACTCGTCGACCGGCGTACGGACAAGGATCAACTCGCAAAGGCGCTCGACGCGTTCACTGGTCAGCGACGGGATGGCGCGACCATTGACCAGCAGCGCGGGCCCCTGGTCGCACATGCCGGTGCACGACGTGCGCGCGATGCTGACGAGGCCGTCCTGCGAGACTTTCCCAGGCTCCGCCCAGAGCCGGTAGCACATCGCCTCCAGCAGGCGCTCGCTGCCGGCCATGCGGTCGGTGATGTTGTCCGAAAACAGGACGCGATACGCACCAAGCGGCTCGTCGGACAGGAAGGAATAGAAGCTCGCCACCCCTTTGGCGCGCGAGTAGGGGATGCGCAGCAGGCGTGCGACCAGCGTGAGCGCGGGGCCCGGCAGGTAGCCGAACTCCTCCTGGACCTCGCGCAACACCTGCACGAGCGCGCCGGGATCGTGCCCCCAGCGCGAAATGATGCGTCGTACGCGTGGCTCGAGTTCGTCCGGTGTGTCTGGCATGGTGACGATGCGCGGTTTTCCTGGCGGACTACTCGTCCGACCCTGACACAGTGCACTGTGCCGGGCAAGACTCGCCATCGCGGAAAACCGGACTCGCCCCACGGCAAAGCGCGCTCGTCAGTGGCCGCCCTGCACGAACAGGCCGTGCGCACGCAGCGCTTCCGCAAGCTCTTCCTCGATGCGCACCGCTTCGGTGCGGGTGATCCGCTGCAGGTGCAGCGTGGGTCCCGTGAGGACCTCGAGCCCGCGCCGCAGTACGCTGCCGGCCGCTCGAACCCCAGCCTTGTGCTGGTCGAAGCGCTGCACCGGCGAATAGTGGCTCATGCCCACGTACAGCCCGAACGGATCGGCGCGGCTGTCGCTGTAATCGAGCAGGACGAGATAGATATTGGATCGGCCGTGTTGCGGTGGAACGAAACGTGCAGTGACTTCGTATGCAAGCGGCAACCATTGCACGTGACGCATCGGGAGCCACTCCGGGATGGTCGCGGCCGCGGCGTTCCAGAGCTGCTGCAGCGCACGCTCGACGCTGCTGCCGATCTCGCCGCGCATCCAGAGTTCGTGGATGACCTGCGCGCCCGCCATGCCGTCGCCAGCTTCGAGCGCGGAGGCAAATTCCCCCCACAGGGACGCAGTCGAACCCCCGCTCCGGACCGGCCCGCGGGCTGCCGCGACCTTTTTTTGCGACCTGCGCATGCGGGAATGCTACGGTTTGCGGCAGTCGATTGTCAGCGAGCGTCCGATGCGATCCGTTTTTCTCGATTACGCCACCGTCAGCTGCAACGGCGACCTCGATCCGTCCGCCCTGCAGCGCGCCATGCCGGGGCTGGAGTTGCGCGAGAACACGCCGCAGGCCGCCGTGCCCGAGGCGATCGCCGGCGCCACGGTCGTGCTGCTGAACAAGCTGCAGGTCACGCGCGAGACGATGGCGCGATCGCCGGACCTGAAGCTCATCGTGCTGGCCGCGACGGGCACGAACAACGTCGACCTCCAGGCGGCACGCCAGCGCAACATCGGCGTCTGCAACCTGCGCGACTACTGCACGGCCTCGGTCGTGCAGCACGTACTCGGCACGATGCTGCTGCTCACGCAGCGCCTGCGCGAATACGACGCGCTGGTCCGTTCGGGAGCGTGGTCACGTGGCGACCAGTTCTGCCTGCTCGACTTTCCGATTCGTGAACTCGCCGGGCGCAAGCTCGGCATCGTGGGTCACGGCGCGCTCGGCAAGAGCGTGGCACGCGCGGCCAATCTCGCGCTCGGCATGGAAGTGTGGGTTGCCAACCGCCCGGGCGGCGAGCCTCACGCCGGCCGGCACGATCTCGACGACCTGTTGCCGCAGGTTGACGTGCTCAGCCTGCACTGTCCGCTGACACCGCAGACGCAGGGTCTGATCGGTGCCCGTGAACTCGCGCGCATGAAACCTGACGCGCTGCTCATCAACACTGCGCGGGGAGCGCTCCTCGACTCACAGGCACTGGCCGACGCATTGCGCGCCGGCAAGCTCGGCGGTGCCGCCATCGACGTGCTGCCGCAGGAACCGCCGGTGGACGGCAATCCCCTGCTGGCGGCGGACATTCCGCACCTCATCGTGACGCCACACATTGCGTGGGCAGCACGCGAGGCGCGCCAGCGCTGCCTGGATGAAATGGCGGCGAACGTCGAAGATTTCGTGCGGGGCGGCCATCGCGGCCGCGTCGTCTGACCGCGGACCTGTGCCGAGCTTCCCTAGCCGCGGGCGAGCGCCACTGCAGCCCAGCGCACGACGGGCTTCACGCGCGGCGAAACCAGCTCGAGGGCTGCGTCGAAGTCGACCCAGCGATACTCGCTGTGCTCGGCACGACCGATCAGCGGATTGATCGGCAGGCTCACCTCCGACGTTCTGGTCGCCGCGAGGTAATACCGGGCGACCTTGCCGCCGCTGTAGGGCCCGGTCTGCGTGGAATTCGAGCCCCACGCAAAGTCGAGATCCTCGATCGTGGATTCTTCGCACACTTCGCGGATGGCGGCCGCCAGCGGCTCTTCGCCTTCCTCGACCATCCCTTTCGGGAAATCCCAGTGATTGAAGGCCCGCAGCAGAAGGTACAGCCAGTCGTCGCCTGCACGGCGAACGACCACGACGCCAGCCGAGAGCCTCGGGGATCGGGGACCCATGGCGTAAGTATAGGCGATTAATCGGCTTGATTGCTTTGCATCGGCCGATAGGCTGCAGCTATTATTTCCGCATGAATCTGCGCGACCTCCGGTACCTCGTGGCCCTGGCCGACGAGCGCCACTTCGGCAAGGCGGCGGAGCGCTGCTTCGTCAGCCAGCCGACCCTCTCGGCACAGATCCGCAAGCTCGAGGAGTACCTTGGCGTGCCGCTGGTAGAGCGGCAGCCCAGGCGCGTCGCCCTGACCGCGACCGGCGTGAAAATCGTGCAGCGGGCACGGCTGTTGCTGCAGGAAGCCGACGCGATCGTCGAGTTGGCCAGGACCGACCGGGATCCGCTGGCCGGGCCGCTCAAGCTGGCATTGATCCCCACCGTCGGTCCGTACCTGCTGCCGCACATCGTTGGCCGGCTGCGGCGCGAGCTGCCGCGGCTGAAGCTCATGCTGTACGAATACCAGACCGAACAATTGCTCGAGCGGTTGCGTGCCGGCGAAATCGACGTCGGAATTCTCGCGCTGCCCGTGGTGATGGACGGCCTTGAAGCCGCGCCGCTGTACGATGAACCCTTCGTGCTCGCGGTGCCCGCCTCGCATGCGCTCGCCGACCGCGATCGCGTGAAGGTGGAAGACCTGCGTGGCGAAACGCTGCTGCTGCTCGAGGACGGGCATTGCCTGCGCGACCAGGCACTCGAAGTCTGCAGCCGGGTCCGGGTGAGCGAGGAGCAGGATTACCGCGCGACGAGTCTCGAGACGTTGCGCCAGATGGTCGCGGCCGGCCACGGCATCACGCTGTTGCCGGAACTGGCTGCCGAAACGCCCGTAGGCACTGCGCGCGGTTTGCGCGTGAAGCCGTTTGTAAAGCCAGCACCGGGTCGCACGATCGGTGCGGTCTGGCGCAAGTCGACTACTCGTACTCCCGCCATCGATGGCATCGTCGCGACGATCCGCAGCACAATGAAGGACGGCACGAAGAAATGAAGCGTCGCGCAGCCGTCGCACTGCTGGGCCTGGCGCTGGCGAGCCTCGCCACGCCGACGTACGCGGCCGAGCCTGCACCGCATACCGTCACGGTGCGCGACGCATGGGCGCGTGCGACTCCGCCCGGCATGACCGTCGCTGCCGTTTACCTCACCCTGACCGGAGGACCGCGGGCCGATCGGCTCGTCGGCGCCGCAACGCCGCGCGCCATGATGGCGCAGCTTCACGTCGTGTCGGAAGCGGAAGGCATGGCGCGCATGCGTCCGACCGAAGGCGTCGACGTTCCCGCACACGAGTCGGTCGCCCTCGCGCCGCAAGGCACGCACATCATGCTTATGGACTTGCCACGGCCGCTCGTCGCCGGTGAGCACTTTCCGCTGACGCTGCAATTCGAGCAGGCGGGTAAGATCGGCGTCAGCGTCGAAGTGCGCGCGCCGGGTGCCACTCCACCGGCAGCGCACTGACGCGCGCGCAAGCGACCGGGACTTCGTCTTTGAGTGGTCCAACCCTTGCGCTGCCCGTGCATCGACTCCACGACGAGGAGGTAGAGCGCCTGCTCGCGACGGGCGAACGCCGCGCCGAGCTCACGGCGCTCTTCGGCGACAAGGGTTACCGTGAACTGGCGGCTGGTCGCGCTCGGCGCGATGCTGCTCAACACGCTGAAGCTGAAGTTGTCGCTGCGGATCGCGGGATTCGATGCGCAGCTGCATCCTTACGACTGGCGAGCCAGTGTGAGCGAGCTCGCCGACGCGCTCAACCGACGCATCGCGGCCGCAGCCGACGGCTCGCCGGTCATGCTGGTCGGTCACAGCATGGGGGGGCTCGTCGCACGACTGGCGCTTGGCCGCCAGCGCACCGAACGCATCACGCGCGTGGTGCAGCTGGGCGCTCCGAATCACGGCTCCTTTGCGCCGGTGCTCGCGCTGCGCGGCGTCTATCCGACGGTGCGCAAGCTAGCGGCCATCGACCGGCGGCACACGGCAGAGGACCTGGCGCGCATCGTGTTTCGCACACTGCCGGCCCTGCACGAGCTGCTGCCCGATCCCGCACTCACCGGCGGCGCTGACCTGTTCGACGCGAATTCCTGGCCCAATGACCCATTGCGACCCGACCCTGAGCGGTTACTGGCCGCACGGCAGGAGCGCGAGCGCTGGCCGGGCAGCGACGATCGCTGTCTGGTCATCGCGGGGGTGCGACAGGCAACCGTCACCTCGCTGTTGTCGACCGGTAGGGAGTTCGATTTCGGCGTGACGCCGCGGGGCGACGGCACTGTGCCGCTCGCACTCGCCGTCGGCCCGGGCGCGCGAGCCTGGTACGTTGGCGAGAAACACGGTGGCCTGCCGAACAACGGACGCGTCATTGCGGCGGTGGTGGACCTGCTGCGCACCGGCGCAACCCAACGGCTTGCAGCGTCGGCATCGCACAGTCGCATGCCGGTGGTTCGCAAGGTGAGCGAAACGGTCTTGCGTCGTGTGGCCCCGCACAAGGTGAAGTGGCAACACCTCTCGCCCGACGCGCGACGCCGGCTGCTCGAGCCGGTCGTCTCCCCCGAGTTCCACGGCACCGTGGAGCCCGCCATGCTCCAGCGAGCGTTTGCTGCGCGGCTCGCGGCAGCGCAGCCGGCCCCGGCGCGACCCCGACGCACGCTCGAAGTCCGGCTCGTTCGGGGCAGCATCACCGACGCCAACTCGCGCGCGCTGGTGCTTGGCGTGTTCCGCAATGTCGATCCCTCCGGCCCCGCCGCCGCCATCGACGCCGAACTGGGCGGGGCCATACGCGAGTTCACGCTGCGGCGCATGTTCGCGGCGCAACTCGGCCAGGTCTTCGTGCTGCCGGTCGCGCGCAGCCGGCTGCTCGCGGAGTTCGTGCTGTTCGCCGGCCTGGGTGATTTCGACGATTTCGCCGCCGATGCAACGGCATTCGTGGCGGAAAACATCGTCCGCACGTTCGCTCGCACGCAGGTCGAGGACTTCGCGACCGTCCTGTTCGGCGCGGGCTCCGGCGTGCCCGTGGCGATGGCGCTCGAGCAGCTGCTGCGTGGATTCATCGCCGGCGTACAGCACGCAGACCCGGACGAGGTCGTGCGTCGCATCTCGATCTGCGAAATCGACGCACGCAAGTACGCCGCGCTCGTGCGCGCGACCCGGGATGTCGCGGCGAAGATGCAGGACGCGGACCTTGCCCTGCAGGTCGACGAGGTCGACGCACCCGCAGCCGTGCCGGGGACGAAACCCGCTCGAACGACGCTGTCCCCGCGTCGCGCGGCGCCAAGGGATCCCGCCTATCTTCTCGTAGCGATGACGGCCGCGGGACGCAGCGCATACGAATGTCGTTCGTCGCTGCTCACGGCAGGTGCGAAGGCGGCCGTGCTCAGCGGGTCGGTTACGTTGCAGCGTGCAGACCTGCTGCAACAGATCGAGCCGCTCGAGAGCGGTGCTGCGACGGCGCGTGACCTGGCGCGCATCGGCACGGCGCTCGCAGCAACGTTGCTGCCGACGACGGTGCGTGAGGGTCTCGAGGCGATGCACGCGCGGCCGCTGGTGATCGTGCACGACCGGGAGGCGTCACGCGTGCCGTGGGAAGTACTGCGCATCGGCACGACACATCCCGCGCTGGGCGGCGGCCTCAGTCGCCGCTATGCGAGCGACACGCTCTCCGTCGCACGCTGGCGCGAAGATCACGCTGCGTCCGATCCGCTGCGCGTGCTGCTGATCGTCGATCCGACGCGCGACCTGCCGGGTGCGGCGGCCGAAGGCGCGGCGCTGCAACAGTTGCTCGGTCGACAGTCCGTCACGCTCGATGTGCTCACCGGGCGAGATGCGACCCGGGCGCGCATCCTGGCGGCACTCGGCACGGGCGCGTTCGACGTGCTGCATTTCGCCGGCCACGCTTTCTTCGACGCGCGTGAGCCCGACCAGGGCGGACTGCTCTGCGACGGCAAGGAAGTGCTGCGCGGCGCCGATCTCGCGCACGTCGGCAACCTGCCGGCGCTCGTGTTCTGCAACGCATGCGAGGCAGCGCGCGTTCGCAGACGCGCCAGGGGCAGCTCTTCGCCGGCGCGTCTGTTCGGCATGCGCCGCACCATGACAGGCATCGCTGAAGCCTTCCTCGCGGGCGGCGTGGCAAATTTCCTCGGCACGCACTGGCCCGTCGGCGACGACGCGGCGTTTGCATTCTCGCAGTCTCTTTATGAGTCGCTGCTGACCGGCGACCGGCTCGGCGATGCCGTGCTCACCGCGCGCCGGCGCCTCGAGTCGATCCCGTCGGTCGACTGGGCCGACTACGTTCACTACGGCAGCACGGAATTTCGCTTCGCCCTGGTGCCGTGACGCAGCTCACGCTTTGCCGCCCGCTGCGTCGGCTCGGCGGTGGTCCGAAGCGACCAAGCGCCTGAAAACCTGAGGAAAAGACTCTCGGAATCGAGCCGTTGCGATTGCGCTTATGGAAAACGCAACCCAGATCACGTTTCGACTTCCCCGGCATTGGAAGAATCGCCCCCCTCACGACATCCCGTCGTGAAGTAGCAACACAAAGGACGATTCATGTTTAGGAACTCTCTGCAGCTCGCAATCGCGGGCACGCTGGCGATGACGGCAGGTATGGTTGGAACGGCTCAGGCCGCCACCAAGACCGCCAGCTTCAACGTCACGGCGACCGTTGCCAACAACTGCGTGATCAGCGCCAACCCGCTGGCACTCGGTGCCTTCGACGGCACCAACGACCTGGCCGCGACGTCGACCGTGGTTGTTCGTTGCACGAACGGCACGGCTTACAACGTCGAACTGAGCCGGGGTGCATCGTCGAGTTTTGCGGCGCGCACGATGTCAAATGGTACGGACCAGCTGGTCTACAACCTGTTCACCGACACTACGTACACCAACATCTGGGGTGACGGTTCGACCGGCACCGTCCGCGTGTCCGGCACCGGCACCGGCTTTGCGGCCAACCGCAACATCACCGTCGCCGGCCGCCTGCAGGCCTCTGCCAACACCGGCCCGGTCGGTTCCGGCAACTACACCGACACGATCGTCGCCTCGATCGTCTACTGATCGGTGGAGTGGCGCGAACGTGCGTAACCTGCTCGTTAGCATCCTTGCGTCGATGGCAGCCTGCGCGCTGCCGTCGGCGCAGGCCATTGCCGGAACGTTCTCCATTTCTCCGGTGCGCGTGGACCTGGCCGCCCAGTCGACGACTGGCGTGGTGACCATCCGCAACCAGGAGGAGCAACCGGTGGTCGTGCAGGCCGAGACCAGACTCTGGCAACAGACCAGCGCAGGCGAGCAGCTCGAGCCGACCCGCGACGTGCTGGTGACGCCAGCTGTCTTCACGATTCCGCCGCAGGGCTCGCAGGTGGTCCGAATCGCGCTGCGCCGCGACGTGGACCCGCGCACGGAACTGAGCTACCGGCTGATCCTGACCGAGGTGCCGCAGCAGGCTGCGCCCGGGTTCAACGGCTTGAACATGGCGTTGCGAATGAGCCTGCCGATTTTCATCGCCGCGCAGGCGCCCACCGCACCACAGGTCAAGTGGTCGGCGGCGCGCAGCCCGGACGGCACAGTGACCGTCACTGCGCTGAATGCCGGCTCGGAACACGCACGGGTCCTGGACCTGATGATCAGCCCGGAGCCTGGCAACGGCGAGTGGCTCCACCAACAGGGGGCCCACTACGTGCTCCCGGGCCAGTCCCACAGCTGGGCCCTCGAATCCGACAAGAACAACAATAGCGCCCAATGGCGCCAGCTACGCGTGAAGGGATCCACCGCAGACGGGGACTTCGCGACGGAGTTGAGCCTGACGTCTGAGTGAGTCATGCGCGCAGCCCTGTCGCTCGCCATCTCGCTCGCGCTCGCTGCCCCGCTGGTCCACTCGACCGACGGCCCGGACGCATTCACCGAGTCCGTCGTCGAGTTTACGGTCAACGGACAGCCTGCGATCACGACGCTCGTGGTACGCCGCGATGCAGACGGCACGCTGCTGCTGCAGGCGGCCGATCTGGCGACGCTGCGGCTGAAGCAACCCGCGCGCGGCGCATTGCTCGTCAATGGCGAGCGCTATTACCGGCTTGGCGTCGAGATGGGAGCGCGTGTGAACTTCGATGCGACTACCCAGCACGCGGACGTCTCGTTGCCGCCGGAGGCCTTCCTGGCGACGGTCAGGCCGGCGTCCACGGCTGACCAGCCGCGCGTAACGACACCCGCGCTCGGCGGCTTCCTGAACTACGACCTTTACGGCGAGAGCACCTCCCAACGCACGAGCCTCGGTGGCATCGCCGAAGCCGGCTTCTTCACACCGCACGGTGTCGGCACCAGCACGCTGCTGAGCCGCGACGACGGCGACGGTCGCTCCGCCGTGCGACTCGAAACGACCTGGACTCTCGACCTGCCCGAGCGGCTGGCGACGCTGCGCATGGGCGATGCGATCAGTGCGTCAGGCGCGTGGGGTCGTTCGGTACGTTTTGGCGGCGTGCAGTTCGGCACCAACTTCGCGACTCAGCCCACGCTCGTGACGACGCCGATGCTGGCGGCACACGGCTCGGCGGTCGTGCCATCCACGGTCGACGTGTTCGTGAACGGCGCGCAGGTGGCGAGCCAGGACGTGCCGCCCGGCCCATTCACCATCGATCACGTACCGAGCATCACCGGCGCCGGACAGATGCAGGTCGTGATCACGGACGCGCTCGGCCGGCAGCAGATCCTGTCGCAGCCGTACTACACGGGACCCACTCTGCTGCGCTCTGGTCTCAGCGAGTACTCCTTCGAACTTGGCTCGCTGCGCGAAGAGTATGGCTATGCCAGCAATGCATACGGCGACCTGGTAGCCGCGGCCACTTTCCGGCGCGGTTTCACCGACCAGTTCACGGCCGAGGCGCACGCAGAAATGCAGGCCGGCGGCCCAGCGGCGGTCGGGCTCAACGGCGCATGGCAGGCGGGAGAGTTCGGCATCGTGAGTGCCACCATGGCCGTGGGCGGCGCCGACGACATCGGCTGGCTGGCCGGGTTCGGTTTCGAGCACAACGGCCGGCATACGAGCCTGTTCGCGCGCACGCAGTTCGCGTCCGAGTCGTTCGCGCAACTCGGCACCGGCGATCTGGACGACCGGCCGAAGCAACGCACCTTCGTCGGCTTCGGCCTCGACTTTGCCCGCTTCGGCAACCTGCAGGTCGCCTACGGCCTGCAGAGTTCCTGGACAGGCCCGCGCCAGGAAACGGTCGGTGTGAGCCACGCCCTCACGCTCGGCGATTTCGGCTTCCTCAACCTGATCGTCAACCAGAGCATCGGCGCGGACATGGCGACTGACGTCTTCCTCAACTGGACGATGCCGTTCGGCGACCGACGCTCGGCGGCGCTGTCGCTGCGCCAGTCGACGGCTGCCGCCGAAGGGGACGAGTTCGCCGCTGTCGCGTCGCTGCAGCAGAGCCTGCCGGCCGGCACGGGCGTCGGCTACCAGGTGTCGCTGGCATCGAACGCAGACGCGCAACTCGGCTACTCCTACCAGGGTCGCGCGGGCACGGCGAACATGCAGTACGCGCGGCGCAACGACACCGACGGCTGGCGCGCCGACGTCTCTGGCGGACTGGCGATCACTGCTGCAGGCGTCATACCGGCACGCCGGCTCGATCGCAGCTTCGCCGTCGTCAAGGTCGCGGACTACGAGAACCTGACGGTCTACGTCGAAAACCAGCCGATCGGTCGTACCGACGGTCAGGGCCGCATCCTGCTCGACGGGTTGCGGCCGTACGAGCGCAATGAAATCAGCATCGACCCGAAGCAGCTGCCGATGGACGCCTCGCTGGTCATGCCGGTGATGCAGGTCACCCCGGCATACCGCAGCGGCGCGCTGGTCGAGTTCCCGGTGACACGCGCGCGGCCTGCGACACTGCGCCTGGTTCAAACCGACGGCGCGGCGGTGCCTGCAGGCGCGAGCGTGCGTACCGAGCACGAGAAGACGCCGGTCGGCCTGGACGGTCTCGTGTATCTCAGCGAGGCGGCGGGAACCCAGCGGGCCGTCGCCGAGTGGGTCGGCGGCCATCGCTGCGAGTTCACGTTCACGCGTGCAGCCGGCACGGACCCGGTGCCCGACCTCGGTACAATCGCCTGCCGAGAGCTTGCCGACTGAGTGCTGCGCCTTGTACCAACCACGCCGTCAAATTCAATTGATCGCCGCCTGCATCGGCCTCGCCGGCAGCATCGTGTCCGGCGGCGTCCACGCAGCGATGGATTGCTCGGTCTCGACCAGCGGCGTCGGTTTCGGCGACTACGATCCATTAGTCGCGACGCCGGATGACTCTTCTGCCAACGTGGCAGTCACGTGCACGCGCGTGGTATTCGTGGACCCTTTCAGCATCAGTTACACGCTGTCGCTCAACCGCGGGTCGAGCGGAACGTTTGCGGCGCGGCGCATGACCGCCGGAACCGCAGGGCTCAGTTACAACCTGTTTCGGGACGCCGCCCGCGCCCAGGTCTGGGGCGACGGCACCAACTCGACGGGCACGGTGGCCGGAACTGCGAGTTTCGTCTTTTTCCAGACCTCGCAGACCGTCAATCACACGGTCTACGGCCGGGTTCCCGCGCAGCAGAACGCCGCGTCGGGCGCCTATACCGACACCATCATCATGACGATCACGTTCTGAGCCGGCGCAAGCCCGTCAGAGCGGGTTGGCCGAGACGGCCACAGGTATCGCGTATTCGCCCGGCCGCGCGTCGGCCGTCAGGTACAGGCGGTACTGCAACTCGAGCTCAACGGGGTGCATCGGACGGCCGAACTGCGCCACTTCGGCACCGAACGCGTCGAACTCGACCGGAGCGCCCAATCCGCGCACCTCGATGGCACGCGTGAGTCCATCCCGCGCGGCGAACTGCAGCATGTAACCGTGCGCATCGTTGCTGCTGACAAGATACGTCGCGCTCACGTCCTTGTAGCCCAGTGCGAGATCCGCAGCGGTCAGTACGACTGCGTCGGGAGCGCCGGCGGCTTCGATGCTGGCCTTTGGAGCGACGTAGGCCGACACCAGCAGGTTTGCGGAGGCCATTTCTGCCCCCGCGGTTCCAAAGTGGAGCGCCGCGACGAGAGCGAGAAGCAGCCACCCGGACCGCATGATCACCGTCGTCCCGAGCCGGGGGACCGTTTGCACGGACCGGCCCGTTGTATGAACGTCATCAAGCCACGATGCGGGTCCAATCGCCATACGCGCCAATCGCTATTACGAGTGATCTGGGTCACGTTTTGAAACTAAACCCCCACTGCAGGCTTGCGCAACAGGCTCGTGACATATATCGGCCCGAAGTGGTGCTGCATTGCGGCAAGCCGACCTGACGGAAATGCGTGTTGCACCCCCCCGCAGAACCGCTAAAGTCGCGTTCCGTCTCAGGAAACCAGGGTTCTCCGTGACCGTCCCGCCGACCGATACCTCCCATCCGGACTACTTTCACCGGGTGGTGGATTGCCAGTGGGCCTGCCCGGCCCACACCGACGTCCCCGAGTACATCCGCCTCATCGCGCTCGGGCAGTTTTCTGACGCCTACATCGTCAATCGCGAGTCCAACGTATTCCCCGGCATCCTGGGCCGCGTCTGCGACCGCCCCTGCGAGCCGGCCTGCCGGCGCGGCCGGGTCGAGGACAAGCCGGTCGCGATCTGCCGCCTGAAGCGAGTCGCCGCCGACCACAAGGACGACATCTCGTCCCGGTTGCCGGTGATTCCTGCACAGAAGAACGGCAAGAAGGTAGCCTGCATCGGCGCGGGTCCGGCGTCGCTCACGGTCGCCAACGACCTGCTCCCGCTCGGCTACGAAGTCGTGATCTTCGAGCAGTGGGACAAGCCGGGCGGCCTGATGCGCACCAACATCCCTGCATTCCGCCTGCCCGAAACGGTGCTGGCCGAGGAAATCGGCTACATCGAGCAGATGGGCGCGCAGATCCGCTACAACTCGCGCATCGACAGCATGCGCAAGCTGCTCGAGACGGGCGGGTTCGACGCCGTGTTCGTTGGCAGCGGCGCGCCGAAAGGCAAGGAGCCCAAGCTGCCCGGCCGCACCGAAGGCGACGCCAATATCCACATCGGCATCAACTGGCTCGAGTCGGTTGCGTTCAAGCACCTCGACCGGATCGGCGAGAAGGTGTTGATCATCGGCGTCGGCAACACGGCCATGGACTGCTGCCGCTCCTCGCTGCGGCTCGGCGCGAAGAACGTGAAAGTCATGGCGCGCAAGCCGCGCCGGTTCTTCAAGGCCTCGGAGTGGGAGCTCGAAGACGCCGAGAGCGAAAACGTCGACATCGTCGTCAACCACTCGCCGAAGGCGTTCGTGGTCGAGCACGGCAAGCTCAAGGGCATGCTGTTCGAGCAGATGGAATACGACTTCGACGCCACGGGCCGCATCACGGCCGAGCGCGTCACCGGGGAGACGTTCGTCGCAGCGGACGACGTCATCCTGGCGATCGGCCAGGAAAATGCGTTCCCCTGGATCGAGAGCGATCTGGGGCTCGAGTTCGACAAGTGGCACGTGCCGGTCGTCGACGTGCAGACGCACCAGTCGACGCGTCCGGAAGTGTTCTTCGGCGGCGACGCCGCGTTCGGCCCGAAGAACATCATCTGGGCGGTCGAGCACGGCCACCAGGCCGCGATCTCGATCCACAACCACTGCATGGGGCAGGCCGTCACCAACCGCCTGCCCCCCACGTTGAACCTGTCCTCGCGCAAGATGGGCATGCACGAGTGGTCGTACAGGAACGACTACAATCCGGTCGAGCGCCGGCTCGTGCCGCACGTCAGCCTCGTCGAGCGCTTCAAGAAGATCAGCATCGAGGTCGAACTGGGTTTCGACGCCGAACAGGCGGCGAAGGAAGTCGAACGGTGCCTCAATTGCGACATCCAGACGGTGTTCGAGACCAAGGCCTGCATCGAATGCGACGCCTGCATCGACATCTGCCCGACCGACTGCCTCACGATCACCCGCAACGGCGACGAAGCCGAACTCTCGCAGCGCCTCAAGGCGCCGCGCAAGCACCCGCACCAGCAGCTCTTCGTCTCCGCGCCGCTCAAGCAAACGGGGCGCGTCATGGTGAAAGACGAGGACCTCTGCGTGCACTGCGGACTCTGCGCCGAGCGCTGCCCCACGGCAGCCTGGGACATGCAGAAGTCGACGATCAACCTGCCCCACGCGAACGACCACCAATGGCCCAGCCCCCAGCAGCGCAAGACCGCGTAAACGACTTCGTCATCAAGCTCGGCAATGTGAACGGCACCGGGTCGGCCAGTGCCAACACGATGCTGATGAAGTCCATCTTCCGGATGGGCGTTCCCGTCATGGGAAAGAATTACTTCCCGTCCAACATCCAGGGCCTGCCGACCTGGTATGAAATCCGCGTCACCAGGGACGCGTACGTCGCCCGTTCCGGGCGCGTCGACCTCATGGTCGCGATGAATGCCGAGACTTACCAGAAGGACGTGCGCGAAGTCAGCCCCGGCGGCTTCCTGATTTACGACTCCACATGGCCCCGCTCCGCGGTCCTCGCGCGCGACGACATCGCGATCCTGGGCGCGCCGCTCGCGAAAATCTGCAACGAGAACTTCGTCGGCGTGCGCAACCGCATCCTGATGAAGAACGTCATGTACGTCGGCCTGCTCGCGGCACTGCTCGAGATCGACGTCGAAGTCATCCGCCAGCTGCTGAACGAGAGTTACGCGAAGAAGCCGGCGCTGGTCGACGCCAACATGAAGGCCGTGCAGCTCGGCTACGACTACGCGCAGCAGCACCTGCCCTGCCCGCTGCCCCTGCGCATCCAGCGCATGGACAAGACCAGGGGCAGCATCATGATCGACGGCAACACGGCTGCCGGCCTCGGTGCGGTGTATGCCGGCGCCACGGTGGGGCCGTGGTATCCGATCACGCCGTCCACGTCGTTGATGGACGCGTTCAAGTCGTTCTGCTCGAAGCTGCGCGTCGATCCTGCCACCGGACAGGGCCGCTACGCGGTGATCCAGGCCGAAGACGAACTCGCGGCGATCGGCATGGTGCTCGGCGCCAACTGGAACGGCGCGCGGGCGTTCACCGCGACGAGCGGGCCCGGCATTTCACTGATGAGCGAGTTCATCGGACTCGCCTATTACGCCGAGATTCCAGCCGTCATCGTCGACGTGCAACGCGTCGGCCCGTCCACGGGCATGCCGACACGCACGCAGCAGTGCGACATCCTGCTGTGCGCGTACGCGTCGCACGGCGACACCAAGCACGTGCTGCTGTTCCCGTCGAACCCGGAGGAATGCTTCTACATGATGGTGCAGGCGTTCGACCTCGCCGAGCGCCTGCAGACTCCAGTGTTCGTGATGTCGGACCTCGACATCGGCATGAACGACTGGATGTGCCCCGAACTCAAGTGGGACGACGCGTACCGTCCGGACCGCGGCAAGGTGCTGACGAAGGAAGAGATCGAGGCGCTGCCCAGGTTCCACCGCTACCTGGACAAGGACGACGACGGCATCCCGGCCCGCACGCTGCCGGGCGTTTCGCCGAAAGGCGCGTATTTCACGCGCGGCTCGGGCCACAACCAGTACGGCGGTTACACCGAGGATTCGGCTGAATACCAGGTGGTCATGGAGCGCCTGCTGCGAAAATTCAAGCAGGCGAAGACGCTCGTGCCGGCGCCGGTCATCGAAGCGACGGGCACCAGCGACATCGGCCTCGTCGCCGTCGGCAGCAGCCGCGGCGCCGTGAACGAGGCGCGTGACATACTGGCCAGGCGTGGCATCCCGATCGACTACATGCGCATCAAGGCATTCCCGTTCACGAAGGAGGTCGAGGCCTTCATGGCGTCGCACGACAAGATCTTCGTGGTCGAGCAGAACCGCGACGCGCAGCTGAAGTCGCTGCTGACGCTCGAGACCGACGTGCCGAAGTCGAAGCTGCACTCGATCCTGCATTACAGCGGCCTGCCGATGACCTCGAAGGAGATCGTCGAAGCCGTGCTCGCGGAACTGGGCGACGCGCGACGCGCGCGCGATGTCGACGCTCTGCGCGGGCTGCGGCCACGACTCGGTCACGTCGTCGATCACCCAGGCGATCTGGGAGCTGGGCCTGCGCCCCGAGCAGCTGGCAAAGCTCTCAGGTATAGGCTGTTCGTCGAAGACCACGGCCTATTTCGCCAGCGGCGCGCACGGTTTCAACGGCGTGCACGGCCGCATGCCGTCGATCGCGGCGGGTGCGAACGCCGCCAACAAGAGCCTGCATTACATCGGCGTATCCGGGGACGGCGACTCGCTGTCGATCGGCTTCGGCCAGTTCGCGCATGCGATCCGGCGCAACGTCAACATGCTGTACATCTGCGAGAACAATGGCGTCTATGGCCTCACCAAGGGCCAGTTCTCCGCGTCCGCGGACATCGGCACCAAGTCGAAGAAAGGCGAGGAGAACCAGCAGGCGCCGGTCGATCCCTGCCTCGCCGCGCTCAGCCTCGGCGGCACGTTCATCGCGCGCAGTTTCTCGGGCGACCGCGAGCAGCTGGTGCCGCTGATCAAGGCGGGCCTGATGCACAAGGGTTTCGCGATGATCGACGTGATCTCGCCGTGCGTCACGTTCAACGACCACGTCGGCTCGACCAAGAGCTACGAGTTCACGCGCGAGCATTACCACGAGGCCGTGCATACGGATTACATCCCGTCGCGCCAGGAAATCACCGCGTCCTACGGCGAAGGCGAAGTGCTGCCGGTGCAGATGCACGACGGCAGCCAGCTGCGCCTGCGCAAGCTCGACCAGGACTACGATCCGAACCACCGCGGCAAGGCGTTCGAATACCTGCGCACCAAGCTGCGCCAGGGCGAGCACGTAACCGGCCTGATCTTCCTGTCGCCGGGCGACGATCCCGACATGCACGAGATGCTGCATACCACCGACGTGCCGCTGAGCCAGGTCCCCTACGCAGAGCTGCACCCGGGTGCCGCGGGGCTCGCCAGCATCCTCAAGCGCTACGCCTGATGTCGCGCTCCCTAACCCACTGGTCGATAAGAGAAAAATCACCGGATCATGACGCACGTCACTCGGCCCGGCTGGCTGCGGCCTTAGAATCGCGCCCATGCCGAAGCGCCCCGCTGCCGACGCCCTGATGACAACCGCCCGCGCCACGGCGGCGGCAGTGCTGCTGCTGGGTTTCGCGACAGGCGCCTTAGCCTCGTCGGCCGTGTACCGGTGGGTCGACGCGTCTGGCATCACGCATCTCTCGTCCGCTAAGCCACCTGCTGGCATCAAGTACGAACGGGTCGTGCTGGCGAGCACCGGCAACGCAACGTCCCCGTCGTCGGGGCGCGCCAGCTACAGCGCCGCCAACGCACCGACTGGCACCCGCGTCACTGCGGCCAGTGCCGAGCAGGTTGCGCGTCGCAACGATGTGGTGACGTCGCTGCGCAACCGCGAATGCGTGGTCGCGCTCGAGTCGATCGATCGCTTAGCCAAAGGCGGCCAGGCCGTCGAACCCACCGAGTTCAGCCGGTTGCAGCAGACCGCGGACCAGAACTGCAGCAAGGATCCGGCCGTGCGACGACAGCAGGAAGACATGGCGGCCAGGCTGCGCGTTGCGAAGGGCGACACCTGCATCGACGCGCGCAACAAGCTCGCCGACATGCTCGAGCCAGGCCGCCGGCCGACGCGCGACCAGCTCAAGACGCAGCAGGAATTCATCGAGTCCCACTGCACTGCACCGGTGCGCTGAGGCGCGCGTTGACCGACGCCACAGCCTGCCCGGTCGAATCCGAGCACGCCGGTCGCGACTCCGAATCTTCGTCCATTGCCCCGTGGCTGGTCATCGTCAATCCCGTGGCTGGCCGGTCGCGACGCGACGCGCGTACGTGGCGGGCGATGGCGCAAGCGCTGCGCCAGGCTGGACTGGCTTACGACATCGAATGGACGACGGGGCCCGGCGATGGCAAACGCATTGCGGCCACTGCCTGGCAGCAGCGTCGCGAGCGCTTTCTCGTCGCCGGTGGCGACGGCTCGGTGCATGACGTCGTCAATGGCCTGATGGCGGCGCAGCACGCGCAAGGTGACCTCGCATCACCTGACCCACGGCGCATGCCTACTGTCGTCCCACTGCCGCTTGGCACGGGCAACGATTGGTCGCGATCGCTCGATTTGCCCAGCAATCCGGCAGCGCTGGCGGCGATCGTCCGACGGGACCACGCGGTGCCGCACGACGTTGGTCGCATCGATTTTCCGGCTGCTGACGCGACGGCCACGCAGACCTGCTGGTTCATCAACGTGGCAGGTGCAGGATTCGATGCACGCGTCATCGAACGGATGCCCGCCCGGACTGGCCGGCGCCCTGCGTGAACTCGCGCGTTATCGCTCGCCGGCTTTCAGGCTGACAGCAGACGACGCCCCGGAGGCAGCCGCAAGCAGGTTGCTGCTGGCATTCGTTGCGAACGGGCGGTACTGCGGCGGGCGCATGCACATCGCGCCCACGGCGCAGCAGGACGATGGGGCGTTCGATCTCGTGACCATCGCCGACGTCGGCCTGCTGCGTGCGCTGCCAAAGCTCGCGAAGCTATACGTCGGCAACCTGCTGCGCGACCCGCTGGTGACGCATCGTCTCGTGCGGAAGGTGCGCATCGATGCGCAGCCGGCGGCCGGCATCGAGGCAGACGGCCAGTTTATCGGCCGAACCCCGGCGGTGATCTCGGTGCAACGGGGAGCGTTGCTGACTTTGCGCGGGCCATCTCTTCTGCCGCAGGTGCGGGGGGCTTGCGTCACCCGTCGTCGGAGTGACGCTGACACGGCTTAGCGGTCGTCGACGTATTCGCCTTCGTGCGAGCCGGAACGAAGCGGGTCGATGGTCTGCGAGGCCGTCACGCCCCTGACGTTGTTGGAGACGGTCGGTACCCGGGCCTTGTTGCGAGCAGACCGCGAACGGGCATGCGCAGCGGCTTCGGCCTCACGCACGGCGGCACGCCGGCGCGACAAGGCGGCAAATCCCAGCACCACGAGCAGTAACAAGGCGATAAAAGCGACTTTCATTGCGTCTTCCCTGGGTTCCGTTCGGTCGCAACGGACAGCACATCCTCGCGCTGCCGGAGTCAATGGCAGGTTAGCTTGACCTCGCCTTGCGCCGCGCGGAAGCCACATTAAGGCCTGATTCATGCGGGAATGGCCACTCGATGCGGCCATTTAACGCGCTGCGTCACAGGCCCGCCTCACCATCCGGGTGGTGCGGCTGCCGGAAGCTTCCGGCCGGGGTTGCCGGCCGCGAGCCCAGTCGCGGGAATTCCGCGGCCAGGCGCACATTTTACCAGTGAATGCCCCGCATCAGGGACGCAAAGATCATCGCTTCGCGGGTCGCCGGCCGCTGTTCCTCGCCTTCGCGCTTGCCCAGCGCGGCGGCGGAATCCGGGAACATGCGGTAGGCCGAGTTCATGACGACCTCGGACATCTTCGGCATCACCAGATGCATGATCTCGGAGATGACGCCGAGGCGCGTCGCGATGCGCTGCGGCTTGCGGATGATCGCATCCGCGATCATGTCCGCCGCCTCGTCCGGCGAAATGATCGTCGGCATTTCCTCGTACAGTTTCGTCGGTGCGATCATCGGCGTGCGCACGAGCGGCATGTTGATGATCGTGAAGTGCACGTTCTCGTCGTGGAACTCGGACGCTGCGCAGCGAGCGAACGACTCGAGCGCCGCCTTCGACGACACGTACGCCGAGAACCGCGGCGCATTCGTCAGCACGCCGATCGACGACACGTTGATGACGTGGCCGTCCTTGCGCGCCGTCATCGACGGCAACAGGTTCATCGTCAGGCGCACGCACGCGAAGTAGTTCAACTGCATCGTGCGTTCGAAGTCGTGGAAGCGGTCGTACGACAGCGCGAGCGACCGGCGGATCGAGCGGCCCGCGTTGTTGATCAGCACGTCGACGTGCCCGAATTCCTTCAGCACGTCCTTCGCCAGCTTGTCGTTCGCCGCGTATTCCGTGATGTCGCACGAGTAGGTCTTGACGAAGCCGCCGGCATCCGTGATCTTCATGCGCACGTCGGCAAGCTTCTCCTCGTCGCGCGCGACGACGATCACCTTGCCGCCAGCCTCTGCGATGCGGATCGCCGCCGCCTCGCCGATGCCGGACGAACCGCCGGTGATCATCACGACCTTGCCCTTCACGGCGCCCTTGAGGCTGCGGTCGATCGAGAGATCGGGATCGAGATGGCGTTCCCAGTAGTCCCACAGGCGCCAGGCGTAGTCCTCGAGCGCCGGCACGCGGATCTTGGCCTTGTCGAGAATCTTCTGCGTCGCCGTCGAATCGAAGCGCGTCGGGTAATTGACGAACTGCAGCACCGAGCGCGGCACCTGCAGGTCGCGCAGCAGCTGGTTGAACACGTTCTGGATCGGCTTGCTGCGCCCGACCGACTGCGTCACCGGCTCGGGGACCATCGCGAACACTTTCGGGTCGAGGCGGAACGCCATCTCGGGCGCATGCGCCGCACGCGCGAAGATGTTCAGAAGCCCGCCGACGCGACGGACTTTCGGATCGGTGAGGTGGAAGCAGCGACCGTCGAGCTTCGGCTGGTGCGAGAGGTGCACGAGCGCATCGACCACGAAGTCGACCGGCACGACGTTGATGTAGCCGCCTTCGATGCCGACCAGCGGAATCCAGCGCGGCCAGGATTCACGCAGCCGCTGCAGCGCCTTGAAGAAGTAGTATGGCCCGTCGATCTTGTCGATGAAACCGGTCTGCGAGTGACCGAGCACCGCGCCCGGACGGTACACGCGGAACGGAATGCGGCCATTCGCGCGCACCATCGCCTCGGAGTCGTGCTTGGTGCGGTGGTACGGATGATCGAGTTCTTCCGCTTCCTCGAACATGTCCTCGGAAAACGTGCCGCGGTAGAGACCTGCGGCCGCAATCGAGCTCACGAGGTGGAAGCAGCCGGCGTTGACCGCCTCGGCCAGTTCCAGCGCACCCTTGGTGCCGGTGATGTTCGCCTTCTCCATCGCCTCGGCGCTGGCGTTGAGGTCGTACACCGCGCCCAGGTGATAGAAGTGCTTCACCTTCCCCTTGAGCATTGTCAGATCGGCCTTCGCCACGCCGAGCTTCGGCTGGCCGAGGTCGCCCTTGATCGGAACCACGCGCTTGAGGCTGTCCTTGCCCCAGAACTCGCGCAACTCGTCGAGCTTGCCGAGCGATCGCGGGCGGACCAGCACGTAGATCCTGCCCTTGCCCTGCTGCAGCAGTGATTGGACGAGAAAACGACCGATGAAGCCGGTCGCGCCGGTCACGAAATAGGTCATCCGTGGAGCCCCCTGATATTGTCGGACTACCTTAGGGATCGGGCGTACTCAGGTCAACGTGGCGTGGTCCCGGCATTCGCTAAGATGACGGTACGGCCGGCCGGGTTCGGGCAGGCCACCGGGGGCGGCATGGCGAGCAGGAAACGGGCGGCGACGGGGGGTGGGCAGCACGAACGGATGTCCGCCGTGGACACCGCCTGGCTGCGCATGGACGGTCCTGCCAACACCATGATGATCGTCAGCGTCATGGCCACGGCCACGCCGGTGCCCACAGCCGACCTGCGACGGGTCCTCGAGACCCGGCTGCTCTGCTTCCCGCGCTTCCGCAAACGCGTCGAGACCGATCCTTTCGGCGCCTCGTGGATCGAAGACTCGAATTTCGACCTGGACGCGCATCTGGTCGTGACCGAACTCCCGGGCAAGGACGGCCGCCGCGAACTGCAGGCGCTGGCAGCAACACTGGCGAGCCAGCGGTTCGACCCGGCACGACCGCTGTGGCAGCTGCACTTCGTCGAGCACTACGGGACGGGCAGCGCGTGGGTGCTCCGACTGCATCACTGCTACGCGGACGGCATCGCGATGATCCGGGTGCTGCTGTCGCTGACCGAACAGGATGCCGGCCCCGCGCTCGCCGGGGCCCAGGCAGCGGAATCTCGCCCCGGGCGGCGCGGCCGGCGCAAAGGCGCCGCGGATCCGTTGCAGCTGCTCGACTGGGTTGCCCAGCTGACCCAACCCGCCAGCGACATCGTCGAAAACGCCCTGGCCGAGGGTGCGCGACTGCTCGAGACGGGAGTGCACAAGCTTTTTCATCCGGAGGTCGCCGCGGCGATCGCGCTCCAGGCGAGCGGCATGGTCGGTGAATTTGTGCGGGTCGTCGCGCTGCCCGACGACCCTGCGTCGCCGCTGCGCGCGCCCCTCAGTGGCGAGAAGCGAGTGGCCTGGTCGGAGCCGCTCGACCTGCAGGAGGTCAAGACCGTGAGCCGGGCGCTCGGCTGCACCGTCAACGACGTGCTGATGGCCACCGTAGCCGGCGCGCTCGGCGCCTATCTGCGGACGGAAGGGTTCGATACGCAGGGCGTCTCGCTGCGCGCGTCGGTGCCGGTGAACCTGCGCGAGGCCGACGAAGCGACGACGCTCGGCAACAAGTTCGGGCTGCTGTTCGTCGAACTGCCGGTCGGCGTCGCCAATCCGCTGCAGCGGGCGCACACGATGCACGACACGATGCAGAACCTGAAAGGCTCGCAGCAGCCGCCGCTCACGCTCACGGTGCTCGGACTGCTCGGCATGATGCCGAACGTCGTGCAGGGCCCCGTCCTCGAACTGTTCAGCCGCAAGGGATCGCTCGTGGCCTCGAACGTCCCGGGTCCGCAGGCGCCGCTGCACCTTTGCGGACAGCGCATCACGCAGATGCATTTCTGGGTGCCGCAAAGCGGCTCGATCGGCGTCGGGGTCAGCATCCTCTCGTACGCAGGCGAAGTGTTCTTCGGGCTGATAGCAGACCGCGCCTGCATCGCCGAACCGGCGCAGGTGGTCGATCGGCTGGGCCCCGAATTCGAGCGGCTGCTGCTTGCGGCAACGGTGGGCGTGCTCGGCCTCGAGCAGCGCGCACCAGCGTCGCAGCCAGCGCAGAGGGCGTCGAAGAAGGTGGCGGGCCGCAAGCGCACTCCGGCGGCCGGCAAACCGCGGCGCAGGAAACGGGTACCGCAGACTGCGGGAAATACCTAGACTGCGGATTGACACACTGCAGCAAGCGCCCCGGATTCTGCACAATTCAGCTTGCGGCAGTCCGTCCGGACGCGCCCAACCAGGAGTTTCGTCATGGCCACCCCCCGCTCACGCACCCGCAAGACTGCCGGTTCCAGCGTTGGACGTCGCGTGCGCGACGCGTTCGAAAACGCGCAGGAGACGCTGCAATCGCGTGTCGGCGGCGCGCGTGAACAGGCGCAGGAAACCTGGGACAACCTCGAAGCGCTGTTCCAGAGCCGCGTGCAGCGCGCGCTGCATCAGCTCGGCGTGCCGACGGCCGAAGAAATCCGCGCGCTGACCCGCCGCGTGAGTGAACTGAACGACAACGTAAGCAAGATCAACCAGCGGCAGCGCACTGCGCAGCCAAAGCAGCCTGCGCAGCGCGCCAAGCGCAAGGTTGCGGCAGCGCCGCGGCGGGCGCAAGCGAAACGCAGCAAGACCGCGGGCTGATCCCGCCCGCATCCCAGCCCGCATCAACGACGCACGGAGGTCCGGCAATGCTCGACCTGCAACCGGCAATTGGACGAAGAAAGGCAAGCCACGGACGCTTCGGCCTCGCGCTCGCCGGCGGCGGCCCGCTCGGGGCGTTCTACGAGGTCGGATGCCTGCACGCGATCGAAGAGGCGTTCGACGGCTTCCAGCTGACGGACCTCGACATGTACGTCGGCGTGAGCTCGGGCGCGATGATCGCGGCCGGACTCGCGAACGGCTTCGACACGGCCGACATGGGGCTCGTCTTTATCCACAACGCATCGAACGAGATGAAGTTCTCGCCGGCGCTGTTCCTGATGCCCGCCTTTCGTGAGTACGCCCGGCGCATCGCGGGGGTGCCAGGCATGCTCGCCGGCATCGCGCGCGAGTACCTGCGTGA